>CAYNCU010000007.1:0-13065 GCA_964395765.1 uncultured Roseivirgaceae bacterium
CCTGATGAGCTCAAATTCCATGAATATTCAGATTCAAACAAGCGAATGAAAATGAATAAAAACAAGATCCCATATCAAAAAATTTCATTTGGAAAATACAGGAAATTCCAGCCACTGTTCTGGTTCGAACAAGAGGTGCATTAACAATGCTTCCGGTCGACTAAGTTAAAGCCTCCGACGACAGCCGAAGCTTTTGGTGAAGGACTCAGTGACAGCAAAGATTGGTTTTTATCTTAGTTTGGTGATGAGGTAGTGATCACCTGAAATCAATATTATTTTTTAGTATCTTAAATACTGTTAATACAATGATATATATCAAATGAATATTATATTAAGGATTGAGGCGTTAAAAGATTCCGATCTGAAGTGAATAGTCTGGACGGATTTTCCTGCAACCTCAGAAATGAATCACAAACGACATCAGCAGCCCAAGGACCACCAGTGTTCCGAAGCCCGCTATTAGAGGATAGCGGATGGACTTGCTCCCGAAGCTAAGACCGTAGATCATCTTCAGTAAATTATTGCTGGTAATGGCATTCAGCACCGCCATCACGAGAATGGCAATTTCAATATTCATTTTACCCTGGAACAGGCTTAATATGAAAGGGTCAATATCGGTGACCCCTACCACGAAGGATAGCACATTGATTCCTCCCGAACCGTAATTATTGTTGATAAAGCCGGTGATCAGCCCGAAGAAAATGAAAAGGGCGGCAAATACCATGGCGGTTTTGAATTCAAGGGGATTGCCGTGCGAATGTTTGATGATTACGGATTCCTGTTGCTGATCCTTTTTATGAAGAAACTTCAGGAAATACACGGCCAACAACACTGAAATAATTATAAATATGGAAAACGAAGGAATGAGCTTGAAGGCGATTTCTTTATTGAAAACAAGGGCCAGCAAAAAAATCCGCAGGTACATGAGTGCGGTGGCCAGCATGATGGCCGCGGAAACTTTATTCGCCTGTGTCAGTTCCTTGCTCTTCCTCGCCAGGATGATGGTGGTAGCCGTACTGCTGTAAAGCCCGCCCAGGATACCGGTGAGAACGATGCCTGAATCGGGGAACACAAATTTCTGAAGAAGGTAGCTTACGTAGGATATTCCCGATACGGCCACGACGGCCAGCCAAAGTTTGTATGGGGAAATATATACTGCAGTGAAGAGGGATTTATCGGGGAGCATGGGCAGAATGACGCCGGCTACAACCAGGAACTTGGCCAGTGTAATGAACTCATCATTATCGATATTTTGCGTGAATTTAAAGAGGGTACCCTTAATTTCCGTAATAACCAAAACAACCACAACAACCAGGATGATCAGCGAAGCATGCTGGGTATAAACCAGCGGAGTCAGGCAATAGGTGATCAGGGCGGTGACCAGGCCGGTCAGGCCGAACTTATGGTGGATCTGTATTTTCTGGTAATAGAAGATGGACATCAGAACGGCAATGATTACGCCTCCGGTAATAAAGGGGATTATATTATCCGGGCTGATGACATACAGGAGGAAGCCCAGGATCCCGATCAGTGTAAAAGTCCGGTCGGTGCCGAAAAGGCTGCCCTTTTCATCATCGATATGGATCCGCCTCTGTTCCAGCCCGATCAGCAGGGAAAACAGGGTGACCAGGATGAATTTAAAGATATCCGGGGGGATGAGATTTAGAAGGTCGGTGGTTTCCATTTCCGGAGGGCAGCTTATGAGAGTTTATTAAAAAATCCCATACAAGTTAATATTAAAAAATACAATTCAAGAATCTTTAAGGGTATATTTTATCGGATACTAAGCTCGCGGGCTTCCGTTTTTAACAGCAGGGTAGGCGTAAAAATAATTTAAGGGGATTCCTGGTATCCTCCGTTTTTACGTGAACCTGGTCATTTTAAGCGCCAGCGATTTAAAAATTTTAAATTCTTATTTTTCCTGATTCGGATTGCTGAGTACAAATCAGATCCCGAAAACATCCCGACATTGTTCAGGGTTTGCCCGAACCATATTCGGATTACGATATTAATTCATTAAACCATCTGCCGGATCAATAAAAGAAACACCACTCCGATGATAATCCGGTAATATCCGAAATGCTTAAAACCATAATGCTCCACGAATTTCAGGAAGGCCTTCACGGCGATCCAGGCGACAATGAAAGCAACGATCAGCCCTATAGCCAGTAACCGGATCTCCAGGCTGGTAAAGTGAACCGGTGTTTTCAGCAGGTCATATCCGGAGGCGGCGAACATGGTAGGCACAGCCAGGAGGAAAGAGAATTCCATGGCCTGTTTCTTGTCAAGCCCGTTGAAAATGCCGCCGATGATCGTAGCCGCAGCGCGCGATACGCCGGGAACCATGGAGAGGCACTGTATGAGTCCGATAAAGAAGGCATTCTTATACGAGATGTTTTCAAGATCATCCAGGCTTGCTTCCTGTTTGTCAACCTTCCTGTCGATCAGTACTAGAACGATCCCGCCGATGATAAGCGATGCCGATACAACCACCGGGTTGAAGAGGTAGGTCTTGATCGTATGGTAGGCGAGAAAACCGACTACACCGGTCGGGAAAAAAGCAACCGCCAGTTTCAGGTAAATGGTAAAACTCTTCAGAAACCGTTTTATGTACATTAATACAATGGCGAGTATGGCGCCGATCTGAATGCATATTTCAAAGGTCTTTACGAAATCGGTTTCCTGCATATGCATGAGGCTTGAGGCGAGGATCATGTGGCCCGTGGAGGACACGGGAAGGAATTCCGTCAGCCCTTCCACGATGGCGAGAACGATGGTTTGAATGATATTCATCCGGCAAAGATAGGGGGCGAAGGATGATTAGCTTTATAGGACAGGAATTTTTTTAATCCGTCTTTACATTCTGCTTCGGTATGTGAGAAGGCTGAGGTATAATTCCCCGGAGCTCTGCTCCTGAAATTTGGTTCCGGGCTTAGGCTGGGGTTAAATATTTTTTATTCTTTAACAGAGTCCGGGTTCGGGAGGCAGGGTACAGGAATGGATTTTCAATTGCACCCATACAAGGAAATCATCATTTCAGGAAGTCAGGTTCCGTACTTACTTTGAGGTCCGATTTTAAAATCAGGCAGCTTGCCTACCAGTTGAAGCGGGTGCTGGAAGAATTCCTGGAAGTCATAAATTTCAACGGTAGAAACCGTAAATTTATCGATCTTGCTTTTCAGCTTCTTGCTGTAATTGTGTAGTTCAAGAAAGAGGTTAATATGACCGAACTCATCGGGCCCCATAAAGGCGGTTAGTTTATCCACGTCCTGTTCCAGTTCAATCAGGTAACGTTCGGTCGCCTCCTGGCTCATAATGTAAAGGTTCTTAAAGTAATCGGAATCGAGTATGTTCAGCAGCTTATCCAGGAGCTCAGGTTCCATGAACATTTTGAAGTCGTTGATGAACAACTGGATCTCTTCTGTAATGACGGTAGAATAATTGATAAAACAATCCTTAATGGTACGGTTATGGTAAAATAATTTCCAGGATTCAGGGTTGTGGATGGAAATCACATCGAATTGATCGCTTAGCCGGACTTGCTGCAATAAGCGTGGATACCGGTCAAGCAGATCCTGTTCGTTATTGACGACGGCATCCGGCATGTACTTCCACATGAGATGTTTCCAGATTGAAAAGTAGGATGAAATGATGGACTGAACTTCGCGCAGGATCCGCTGATCGATGGAAACTTTTTTCTGGTCTTCCCGTCGCTCCAGGATTTTGTTGATGACAAAAACCGTCATGGCAACACCCGTCATTTCAGTGAAAAGATTGGACCCGATGTCCCTGCTGTCGCTGAAGATCATCAGGATAATGGCCAGGATTATACTGGCACCAAAAACAAAATAGAGATCGTATTTTTTAATTAGCTTCATTTCTTGAAGCCTGGAAATATACAGCTCCTCGTTATATATTTATCAAATAACCAAGCGTTTATCACTCAGCCGTAGCCGGCTCGATAATATTCGATATTTTGCAAATCAGGTTGGCCGGGAAGCCACCCATTTCAGCATGCTTCCTTAACCAGTCTTCACTCGGAGCCAGGTAAATGCAATAAATCTTATTCCCGGCAACATAGCTATGAATCCATTGGATATCCGGTCCTAATTTACACAATACATCCCTTGATTTCTGGGAAATGGCTTTCAGTTCCTCGGCGGTCAGATGGGCAGCCCCGGGGATTTCCCTCTCAATAATAAATTTTGGCATTGGATTTTTTAATGTTTAACCTTAAACATATATATTTATTTTGTTTTTTCAAAATAGGATAATGAATTAACAAACATTTACAGGAACTTTTAAAAATTTTATTCAGCGATCCTTCACCTACCACCTACCGCCTACCGCCTACCGCTTACCGCCTACTACCAGTTCCATTTCCCCATAATTTGTCAAAATTTAATTTCATACCGGAATTGATCCTCCTTTCTTGGCAATCCCCGGAAATAAAGCTTACCTTTAGAATTCCAGCAATAAAAATCTTTTTAAACCCTCAAATGAATTTTTTATGGCTAATTATGATTTCAATGATTTAAACCTGCCTCCCGGACTTGAAAAATTATTACGGTCCTGGAAGCCTATTGTAGGAGTATTGATTTTAATTATCCTGCTTTGGTCGACCGTATTCCAGGTCGATACTGAAGAAGTAGGTGTAATTACCCGGTTTGGCAAATATACCCGTACCGTTGAATCAGGACTGAACATGAAAATTCCTTTCGTGGAAACAGTATATAAAGTACCGGTCGAAAGACAGCAGAAACTCGAATTCGGTTTCCGGACGGTCAATGCCGGAATAGATACGGAATACAGCCGTTCCGCCAAGGCAAAAGATGAATCGCTTATGCTTACAGGCGACCTGAACCTTGCCGAAGTGGAATGGGTCGTACAGTACCGGGTAAACGATGCCTACAAATATTTATTTAAAGTTCGCAATCCGGAAAACACCCTGCGCGATATATCGGAAGCAGCCATGCGACAAATAGTGGGAGACCGTACTGTGAATGAAGTGCTTACCGTTGGCCGGGCGGAAATTAGTGATAAGATGGAAGAATTGACCCAGAAGATCTGTACCGATTATTCGATGGGTATCAAGATCGAACAGGTGGTTCTGCAGGATATTAATCCTCCTGACCCGGTAAAGGCTGCCTTCAATGCGGTCAATGAAGCCCAGCAGGAAAAAGAAACCCTGATCAACCAGGCAAAATCGGAATATAACAAGGTTATCCCCAAGGCCAGCGGTCAGGCGGAAGAAACGATCCAGAAGGCGGAAGGATATGCTACTGAACGTATCAATAACGCCAAGGGAGAGGTTGCACGTTTTACCGCTTTATATAAGGAATATGTTAAGGCGCCTGAAGTAACCAAGCGCAGGATCTACCTTGAAACGATGTCGGACGTACTTCCCAAGGTTGGAAACGTTATTATTTCCGATCAGAAAGGCAACAACGTTTTACCCTTGTTGCAAATGCAGATGAATAAAAACATGGTTAAACCCGACTCCAGTGAAAACTAAAATAATCGTAATAGCAGGACTGGCCCTTGCGTTTATTATCATTATAAACAGCAGCGCCTTTATTGTACAGGAAAAAGATCAGGTGGTCATTACCCAGTTTGGAAAACCGGTCGGTACGCCCATAACAAAAGCGGGAATGTATTTTAAGGTGCCTTTTATCCAGGATGCCAACTACTTTGAAAAAAGGTATATGGAATGGAACGGCGACCCTAACCAGGTTCCTACCAAGGACAAGAAGTTCATCTTCGTCGATACATACGCAAGGTGGCAGATCACCGACCCTTTGCAGTTTTTCAAGCGACTGACCAATGAGCGGGGAGCACAATCAAGACTGGACGATATTATCGACGGTTCCACCCGAAATTTTATTGCCGATAATAATATTGAGGAGGCCGTCAGATCCAGTAACCGGACGCCGATATCCTCCGATACGGAGATCCTTACCGATTCCCTCACCAAAATCTATGTCGGCAGGGAAAAGCTTGAACAAATGATCCTGGAATCGGCGAATAAACAAACGGCCGACCTGGGAATCGTTATCCTTGACTTCAGGATTAAAAGGATCAATTACGTACAGGAAGTGCAGAACCAGGTATTCGAGCGGATGAAAAGTGAACGCTTCCGGATCGCCGATAAGTTCCGTTCCGAAGGACAAGGCGAAGCATCCAGGATCAACGGGGAAAAGGAGAGGGAATTGAAAAGTATTCAGTCAGGCGCCTTCAGGGATGCCGAAACAATAAAAGGGAAAGCGGATGCGACGGCGGCCGCCATTTATGCTGCGGCCTATAACCAGTCGAGCCAGTCAAGAAACCTTTATGCCTTTCTGAAATCCATGGAAACCTTTGAAAAAACTTTCAACGAAAAGTCATCCCTATTTATTTCCACGGACAGTGAATTGTATAAATTCCTGAAGAATATGGAATAATAGCCGCCGGGATCCCGAAAACACCCTGTATGGTTTGTTATGGGATTTTAATCTTCCGTAAGAGCAATAGCCTGTGATATAATATTGACATTAATATTTTATTTATTGTTTTATTGTCCTTTGAAGCTTTTGCAGGAATGAGATTTTTTTTAACTTGAATTAATAATTCAACGGGAACTCATTTTATATCAGCGGACTTCTGCCATTTATATTGACACGATGGCAGAAGCGAATATTTCAAAATTCATGACCTCATGAACCTAATGCAAATATTGGCTTTTCAAGTAACCATTGTCTCACCCTATAAATACTTTAACTATGCCGACAAGCACTGACCCCAGAATGAACCCCAGGGAGGAAAACTGGGGAATTTTGTATCACGAAGATTACGGATTCTGCAAGTATGAAAAGACGGACGCCAGTGGCGTTATCAGCGACGATTCACCGCTACGGCGTTGTTGCCAGGGAACCGCATTATTTGTAGAAAAGGTAACGCCATTGGCTTCAACATTCTATTGGAATGGAATTCAAATTCACTGGCTGGCCCAGGGAGTATCTCCTGATATTGCCTCTACCGGGCCTATATATCAGATGCTGAATAAAATCATGATGGATACCTTCTTTTCTGGCCCCGGTAAAGCCCGTCCTGTTGCTGCTATTCAGGGGGAATTAAATAAGCATAAAAATGTAGACGGAAATGATATTAACGGGGCCGCCTTTAGTTCTGTTTTTAAATAAGGCTGTATGGCCGGAATTATTCCCCCGGATGAGAAATTGCCCGGGGGATTTTTTACGATGGCCGGATAGTTGTTACCCATAACAAGTTTTAACTAACGCTTCACTTTTATTGGCTTTTTGCCGTGCTTTGGTAAACCGGCTCCGGCACTAAACCAACGGACTTCCGACTGCCGACTACTGACTTTTCACTTTCCAATAAAACCTCTTCCGAATTGAACAATTAAACAATTAAACCTTTTATCTTTGCCGCGGTTTGTACCGGAACAGCTTGCTGTAATAATTGTCTTAAAGAAAGATCGTACGGATCCGTTTATTAACCTCTAAACACCAAATTTATGTTAGCGGATAACGAAAATCAGGAATTGGCCAATCCCGAGATCGAGTGGAAGGAAATTCTGCTTTCCGGAAGTAATGAGTCACTGAAAAACCTCTTCCAGGAAATTCCCATCCAGGACATTGCCCGCTTATGCAATCAGGAAGATGAAATTGA
The DNA here is from genome assembly GCA_964395765.1 of uncultured Roseivirgaceae bacterium. Taxonomy (GTDB): domain Bacteria; phylum Bacteroidota; class Bacteroidia; order Cytophagales; family Cyclobacteriaceae; genus DATDPY01. Next base: position 7,669 of record CAYNCU010000007.1, read on the forward strand.
GGTCTCCCGTCTGCTCAGATTTATCGCCCGGGATAAATTGTCACTCTTTTTTGAAAACCTGAACTTTTACCACCAGCTCGACCTGATGAAGCAATTGCCGGTGGAAACAATAGGGCAGGTCCTGAATGAGATCCCTCCTGACGACCGTACGGCATTTTTCCAGCAATTGCCAGGCCCGGAACTCCGGAAATGGATAAAAATGCTATCCCCGGAAGAAAGGAAGATGGCCGTCAGCCTGCTCGAATACCCCGAGGACAGTATCGGACGATTGATGACACCGGAATTCCTTTCCGTGAAAGAAGTCTGGACCATTGAACAAAGCCTGGCCCATATCCGTAAGCATGGCCCGAACAGTGAAACGCTAAACGTGGTTTACGTAGTCGATAGCCAGGGCCACCTGATCGATGACCTTAAGATCAGGGAGATCCTGCTGGCACCCTTGCATTTTAAAATTTCGGATATAAGAGATAAACATTTCGTTTCGCTGAATGCTTACGACGACCAGGAAATTGCGATCAAGGTATTCAAGGAAACGGACCGGTTTGCACTTCCCGTTACCGACTTCGGGGGATTGCTGGTGGGTATTGTTACCAGTGACGACTTGCTGGACGTTATCGAAGAAGAGGACACCGAAGATATCCAGAAGTTCGGCGGTATGGAAAGCCTGGATTTTCCTTATGTAAAAACCGGGTTCTTTACATTGGTCGGGAAAAGAGCAGGCTGGCTCATTATCCTGTTCCTAAGTGAAATGCTGACGGCTACCGCCATGGGATATTTCCAGATCGAAATTTCCCGCGCCGTTGTACTCGCCCTCTTTATCCCCCTTATCATTTCCAGTGGCGGAAATTCGGGATCGCAGGCAGCCACCCTGATCATAAGGGCACTCGCCCTGAATGAAATAACCCTGAAGGACTGGTGGTATGTTATGCGGAAGGAAATTCTGAGCGGTTTATCCCTCGGCGTGATCCTCGGAAGTATAGGCTTCCTCAGGATCGCTACCTGGCAGGCAGCCGGTTGGTATGATTACGGCACTCATTGGGCGCTTATCGCCCTCACGGTGTTCTTTTCCCTGATTGGCATCGTGCTCTGGGGTACGTTGATCGGTTCCATGATACCGATCTTCCTGAAGAAACTTAAACTTGATCCGGCCGCTTCATCGGCTCCATTCGTCGCAACACTGGTCGATGTAACAGGGCTGATCATTTATTTTTCCATCGCTGCGATTCTCCTGAGCGGCACGCTTTTATGAAATGCCTCCTATGACATTACCGGGTTGGGGGATGAAAATATAGTCGACCTAATTCTGATTTCATTAATTTCTGCACCTCTGTGCCCTTCGATGCCTTCCTTGACCTCTTCATTGTCATAATTTCGTCGCTAACTGGTAAAAATATTAGTAAAAATATTTTTTAGCTAAAATATTTGGTATTAAAATCTCATTTTACTAATTTTATTACTAAATATAGGAAGTATGAATTTCAAACTTGGTGATTCCTCAATCGTTGAAAAATTAAATAATGAACAGTTAAAGGCTTATTGGCACGAACTGAAGGTGTCAAGGTATGATAGTCATTTTTATCTCAGGCTCCTTGACAGGATCAAGGCTCTCAATCCAAACCTGATTTTACCACAAGAGGAAGAAATGGAAAAAATAAAGAATGAGGCCCTGAACCTGGCCTTATGGGAAGAGAACTGGGAAATGAAAAATATAGAAAGGGTAAAGAAAGGAGGGCTTGATTATTCCCTTTTCCGTAAGGATAACCTAAGATCCATGAATAATAATATTAACAATAACCTGACCGTAAACGCCTGATAAAATTTTATGCCTGTGCCCTTTTTCACCGGTTTTTTCTTGCTGCTTTTTGCCAGTTGAAGCGAAGCAGATTTCCCGCATTGCCGGGACTGCTTTGCCAACTGATTTTTTGTTTGTCGTGTCTCCGTTTTCTATCCTCAATCGAGCCTCATAATTATCGCAATTTCTATATCGGATTATGACCTGCCTATCACCTAACGCCTACAGCCTGCCGCCTGCCGCTCCTTCATAACCTGCCGTCTTCCACGCCAACCAAAGCAGATTCGGGGCAATAAATCCATATCCTTGTTAGTGTAAAAATTTTTAAAGACATGGATTTGACTTATTTTCACTTCTGTAACGTTTAATTTAGTCTGATGAACAAATCCTGAAATCATGCGAAGTACCTGTCTTTCGTTTTGTTTCCTTCTTTTTATATTTTCTTGTTCCAGCGCACAGGAAACCATGACCAATATGGGCGATAAACTCATATTGCCGTCCGAAATCAAAAAGGAAGTCACCTACCTGGCTTCGGATGCCCTGAAGGGACGAGGTATGGGTACGCCGGGAATTCAAAAGGCTGCCGAATACATTGCCGGTCAATTTAAATCATTGGGTTTACAAAATCCGCAGGGACTTGACGATTATTTACAACCGGTCGGTCTCATTTCAATGTCAGCACCTTCAAGCGCGACAATAACGGTAGATTCTTTAAAATGGAATCTGAATGATAATTTTATTATACTGAATGGTGAAAGTTTAAATACTGAAAACAAGCTCGTTTTTGCAAATTATGGAATGGAAGATGATTATAAGGGGCTTGATGTAAAAGGGAAGTATGTATTGGTGTTGGCGGGTAACGGTAAGACTAATGATACGAGGGAAATTTTTGAGATGTGGCCGGACAAACAGGTAATCGCCGATAAGCATGGAGCGCTGGGATTAGTGGAAATTATAAAAACATCGGGTGCCTGGAGAAGGATTTCTTATTACATGGCGATGGATAGGATTCGTACAAAAGTAGCCGGGAATGATAGTTTTATTTATATATGGGTTGATGATGAAAGCGGAAATTTAAAACAATGGGCGCTCGACAGCCGGAATGACCATGCCATTTCGATTTCAATAAACGGTTTGGTAAAAAAAGATATACCTGCCTGGAACGTGGTGGGTATTCTTCCCGGGAAAGATCCTATCCTGAAGTACCAGTATATAATTGCTTCGGCCCATTATGACCACCTGGGCGTGGGCGTGCCGGTTAACGGCGATTCCATCTATAACGGTGCGCGGGATAATGCCATGGGGACTTCAGCCCTGATCCAGGCAGCGAAATTCCTGGCCGGTACCGGAACTCGGCGATCGGTGATTTTCCTGGCCTGCACCGGTGAAGAGGAGGGCATGCTAGGAAGCCAATGGTATGCCAGTCACCCGCTGGTCCCTTTACGACAAACCATTTTTAACCTGAATACCGACGGGGCCGGATACGACGATACCACGAAAATAACGATTATCGATCCCGGACGTACCACCGCCGACGACCTGATCGGGAAGGCTGTCGCGGCAGCAGGATTGCAGGCCGGAGGTGATCCCGCGCCGGAACAGCATTTTTATAACCGATCCGACAATGTGAGTTTTGCCGGTAAAGGCGTTCCTGCCATGAATATCAGCCCGGGGGTAACCGGTTTGTCACCGGAGATCATGAAATATTATCACCAGCCGGATGACGAAGTCGATTCAATTGATTTTTATTATGTGGCGAAATATGTCAGGGCATTTGCTTATTCCCTGAAATTGCTGGCCGATGAAACGAAAAACCCATTCTGGGTGAACGGTGATCAATATGAAAAAGCCGGCATCACATTATACGGACGCCGGCCTTAATCGCTTTTATCAGGTGTGTTGGTAATATTTCTAATTGATTACCCGCAGTACGGTTTTCCCCTTTTTTGTTTCCTTTTCGCTTTGTTCGTCATCAATTTCCTGATTCATTGGATCTTCGTTATCCGTATTCATCAGGGATTCCATGTTTTGTTTATACTCTTTCTCATCAAAATATACAGTAAGGGTAGCGGTTTTATCCGTCAGACTTATCGATTCAATATCCACCGATTTAGCCTTGATCCCGGTCTTGCAATAAATGTCCTGGTACAATAGATGCCGGAACTGCGGTTTTAAAAGTTTCAAGTTGTTGTACTTAAGCTTTTCCGGGGTAAGGATCTTGCTTCCTATGTATTTTTCAAGATAATAAACAAGGATCACGATCACCAGGTTCAGAACAATAAGGGTGACATATTTGTCAAGACCTCTCGTCGAATTGATAAAACCGATCGTGATGATGATGAACAGGTAAGTCATTTCCCTGAGGTTTAAGGTCTCGCTGCGGTACCGGAGCATGGTGAATATGGCAAATAAACCCAGGCCGGCGCCAAGTCCCAGGGAAGTGTTGCTGAGCAGGTATCCCACGATAAAGATTAACATATTGAACATGAAAAGGCAGAATACCAGGGCCTTCTTTTTACTGTACCGGTAAAAAAGACCCAGGGCGATAACCCATGTCGCCGAAATGTCGATGGTCATTCTGATCATCAAATCCAAAAAGGGGCTCATCGGGTAAGGTTCCATTATATTATCATTAAAATTTTGACTTCATTTTGATTTACCGGATAGGAAGATTACCGGTTCATGCCGGCACTTTCATTTTTCATGAAGCCTTTCCCCGATGTCTGCAGGGATTTATAATAGGCCTCATTAAGATAGGGGTCTCCGGACTGGAAGTCTTCGGGGCGATTTGAATTTCTGATTACCTGTTCATGGCCAGGAACAACGATCACCAGATCATGCAATATTTTTTCGTCATCCTTCATACAGATCGTTTCGAACTTTCCTGTAATCTCACCGGCTTTAATACTGTACCGGAGATAACCTACATAGGAAACCACCAGGAATTCATTAAGACGGGAATTGGGTATTCTTAAAGTAAAAATACCGTTGTCATCCGTGAAGGTACCATACGCTAGCCCGGAAAGAAATACATTACAATCGGGCAACGGCTTGTTGGATTGAGATTCCAGTACCTTGCCTGTTAGTGTAACATAACTTTGCGCTGACGCATAACCCGTCAACAAGATAAATAATAATGATAAATAGGAGAAGGTTAGCTTTTTCATGATGTTACTTTTTGGGTTGACAAATGGTGGGACTTAATATCCCTTTCTGCTCTCTTGTGACTTTAATGGAAAGAAGGACAACAGGTAACCCGTCAGGCCTTCAATATAATTTTTATTCATGCTTAACCAGCTGAATATTAAATTATTACAATAACTGACTTTAATTAAAAAACATATTTTCCTATATTTCTTAATATAATTCTGAGCAGGCGCGCTATCCATGATTAAAAAATTTCTGAGAAATAAGGGTTACCTGAAGTCGCTATTTCCACTAAGGGCAGAGTTAAACAGTAAAAAAGTGATACTGGATAGCATCAAAAATGGCGAGAAAGCGCAACTGGAAGCCCTTTATAAAATTCACAAACAGGAGTTTATCAACTGGGTTTCAGGAAAATACAGTTGCAGCAACGAGGACGCCAAAGATGCTTTCCAGTTCGC
>CAYNCU010000007.1:13075-42337 GCA_964395765.1 uncultured Roseivirgaceae bacterium
AGAGATCAAACCGGAACACACAGTTAAACAGCAGCATTAAGACCTATTTATTTGCTGTTGGAAAGCACAAGATCCTTGAACAACAAAAATCTTCGGTCCGTTTTACCCATAAAATACACGAGGATTTTGCGGCGATGGAGGAGATCAACCAATGGGACAATGATTTATACGAACAATCCCTGCAGGTTATTGAATCCTGCCTGAACCGTTTGGGTGAACCCTGTAGAAGCCTGCTGCAATTGTATTATTATCATGGATTGTCGATGGAGGAAATTGCAGTGAAAATGCAGCATAAAAACAGGTTAACTTCCAAAAACCTGAAATATAAATGCGTCAACCGCCTGAGAAAATTGGTGAATGAAGAAATAAAAAAACAATCAACTATAAAAAAATGAACAAGATCGAGCAAAATATAAATTTGATTGATCGGTACCTTCAGAACAAGCTTACCAAGGATGAACTGGCTATGTTCAACCAGATGCTGCAGGAAGATACGGAATTCGAAAAATTATTTTTTGAAATGGATCAACTGGTTGCAGGTATCCGGTTTTCTTCCCGTACTTCCACGGTGGAAGAAAAACTGGCAAGACTTGAATTGTCCCTGCCACTCATTCAACCTCGATTTGAGGGAAAAAAGAAATTCAATCGCTATTTCGGTTTAATCACCGAAAATATTAATAGTTTTCTTAAAGGTCTGAATCTTAAATCAACGTTAACAATCACACAGGTTAAGCTAGCTTTTTCCGGCGTGGCAGCCATAATTCTTATTACTTTCGGAATATTAATTAATAATCAACGCACCCTGAGCCCTGTTGTTCTATTTAACAGCAATTTCAATCCACCTATGTATGAGAATTTCGGCGCCACCCGGGAAGCCGGTGATCAGATCACCGATCCGGTAAAACTTCAATTCAATGAGGCGATGCGGCAGTATAACCGTAAAAATTACGAAGCATCGCTGGGAATCATCAATTCGATTCCGGAAACAAAGCAGGACCCGGAGATGAAATTATACGACGCGATCGTAAACATTGAACTTGAAAATTACGGGATTGCAAAACAGATCCTAACCGGCTTAACCGGAACCCATGATGAAAGCTGGGCCAACCAGGCACGCTGGTATCTGGCCTTATGCCTGGTTCGCAATAATGAATTTACCCGCGCAAGGCCGCTGCTTACCCAGGTAAAGGATTTTGGAAGTGTTTATTCCAGAGAGGCAGGGAAGTTATTGGATAAGATCAAGTGATGTAATCCCGGATTGAAAATAATTGAGAATCATTTAAATTAATGAAATTCTATTCATAACGACTAATTATTACCACCATGCCGATAGGAAGCACTACAGATCCCCGGATGAATAACATGGAAAAAGACTTCGGATTTCTGATCGATACAAACGGTCACACTCATATGTATGCTAAAAATGCCGGCTCTCAATATTTGACGCACGGTTCACAAGTTGAATTTAAAATCGTGAGAAAAATTATCCAATTTGATGCCATTAAAAATGGCCATGTTTCTAAGGTCGGCCTGGAAATTGAGTTGGCCATAATTAAAGGGTTACGTCGCGGCTTCGACAGCAGGCATAAAGCGTTGGCTTATTTAAATACACAAGCTCATAAAGCTATACGAAAACTTCCCCGTCCCAGCCAGCGGCTTCAAAAAAAATTCAATTTAATTTAATGAAGAGAAAATGCGTTTTCTAAATATAAGAAATAAAGTTCCGGCTATCAAAATGATGATTATAGCTATGTAGTAGTTTGTCAATGAATTACGGGCTACCGTGTAATTTCTGCCAAGCATTACGAAAGCAGCCCAATTCGATGGATGAGCCTGCAGGCCCTCAGCCGATTCAAGGAATTTCAACTTGGACGCCCTGAGGGCCTCTGCTGTTTTCTTTCCTTTCATGAGTTGACGGTAAAATGATCCCATGATCGAGGCACTCAGTCTATCATTGACACGCCACAGACTCATGATTACTGTGGGGCAGCCGGCATATACAAAGCCCCGGGCAACACTAAAAACACCTTCCCCGTTAAAATTTTTTCCTAATCCTGTTTCACAGGCACTTAGTACGGCGAGTTCGGATTTTGACAAATCGAGGTTATACAATTCATAAACAAAAAGTTGACCGTCGTCGGAAGAATCGCCACCTGACCGGAACAACAATTTGGAATTTAAAGGATTGGAAAGATCGGCCTGGCCGTGAATCGCCAGATGGATGATTTTATAGTAAGGAGCATTTACCTTGAAATTATGTTCGGTAGCATTCTCATCCTGGAAGAATTTGTTTTTTCCCTTCATTACTTTCTTAATGGCCTTGATTTCCATGGCAGTTCCGGGAAGATCCGCGGCTTTGGCAGACCTGTTCCGGGCATCAGCAAGTGCCTCAGGGCCTGAATAACTGAAAGCAAGCATGTTCCTCTTTGCCGGCCGGTTATTATTATTATTCTTTAATAAAAAGTTGGCCGAATAAATATATCGGATTAAATAATCCTTGATAAGAAAATGAAGAGCACCGTAATTTCCATTCATATTTCCGGGGGCCTCACGGATAAACGCTTCAAACGGGATTCGCGCCAGGGCTCCATCCGGTACGATCAGCAGGTGACCGGATTTCATGAATCCCTGTTCTTTCAACACCGGTTCCAGCAGGATTTGGTACAGGCGGAAGGCACAGGCACTGTATTTTTTAAAATCGGAGATAACGGAATCAGGCTTCGACCGCTCACTTACCAAAGAGAGATATTCATGAAAATCATTTCGAAAATCTTTATTGTTCGAAGTTACGTTTAGAGTTAGCCGGTTGCCGCTGATCCCCAGTATATAAATATTTTTTTCTCCCAGGTAATATTCAATGAATAGCCGGTCTTCTTTTTTTATATAATTTGTAATTTCATTAATGCTGGTGGAAAGACTGTCGAAATTCACATAAAAATAACCGGGATACTTACGATCCATTTCTTCGACAAATTCCTTGCGCTTACCGGTCAATAATAACCGTCTTGTATTCAGTTCCCCCAGTTTTTTAAAATCTACCATCTTTTCCCCGTTTACAAAATCAATGACCTGATCCAGCCTGGCTATTTGGGTATTCAGGCTGTCATAATAGTGAAGTAAATTTTGTGGAACATTGATGTTATGGGATTTTTGCGCAATGTGGGCTGCTTTGAATAATTCCATGTACTTGCTTTTTTCCATGAATTTCAAAACATAACTTAAATATTTCTCCTCCCCTGTGTTATCAAATAATTCACGGGCACATTCGATCCCCTTTTCATTTCCGGCCTGGAAAAGGCTGGCAAGAATTAACTGCGAATCTTCGGGGATATCGGAATTTCGCATTTGATCACCTAACTGATCGAGGAGATTATAAATTTTCAGTGCTTCCTTAAGGTGTTGGTTGTTTTCTTTCCGGTTTTCATGAAGTTGGCTGAAAATAGTTGCCTTTAGGGAGAGGTAGTTGTATAACCTTACCCGGTCCTTATTAAAATCGATGACCGGGTTGGCGGAATAATCCCGGTTTTTAAAGGTGGAATCAAGTGTATTCAGTGCTTCCTGTATATAATAAAGTGCGGAATCGTAATTTGCTTTTTTATAATGCATAGTGCTTATCATTTCCAGGACATCCGCTTTTCGAATATCATTGCTTTTAAATTCCTTTGTATCCAGGATCAGCGCCTTGGTTAAAAAATATTTTGCAGAATCATAATTCCCTGCCAGTGAATAATACCAGCCTTTATCATAATGAATTTTTGAAAGAGCATCGGAATCTGCCACCATCTTATGGTATACCCGGATGGCTTTATTGAGATACACGGCGGCGGTGTCCAGCTTTTTATATCTTAAATTATTTTCACATACATTCAATAGCATCTTGCATAATTCAGGCTGATTACCCGCCTTGCTTTCATAGACTGGGATGGAAAGCCTGTAATAATACAGGGCTATTGAATCATTCATTAAATCGGAATACAGGTTACCCAACATCCCACGCAGGGTAGCGATATCAAAGTAATTCCGGACCGAATCTATCATCAGCAGGCTTAGTGTTTGCTCACTGTTGATAATGGCATTTTTAAAATCGTAAAGTGAATGGTATACAACGGCATTGTAGTAATAATTGCGGATAATTCGTATGGAACTGTCAGGGTAGTAATTTTTTAATATTGATTCGGACCGTTGGAGGCAGCTTCGCGCGCTATCGAAATTCCACTTGGTATGAACAAGCACCTGGGCCATGCAAAAATAACATTCCCCGCTTTGTTTACTTGTAATGCCGAAAATCTCATTATAGATCTTCATCGCTTTGTTGATTAGCACAAGGGAGGAATCAGGCTTGTTGTATAGCATCCCGGTTCCGTCGATCAGATAAAAATCCGCCGCCATAACCGGGTTCTCCTTAAAATGACCTTTTAATAATTTGCGGGATCGGTCGATATATTCTTCCCTTAATTTGGAATTATAAGTATGACTGAAATAAATATCCGCCAGCATATAATCGGTGTAAACCATTCCTTTCCAATTGTTTTCAGCCTCAAAGCGCTTATTGGCCTTATGATATTGTTTGGCGGCGTCACTCCACTTTTCGGCATTATATAAAGAATCGGGAATAATGAGTTCGCGGCTTGTATAGCCCATGAATAATTTATTGCTTTCCACATCTGTGCGCTGGGCCGCACATGGGATAGTGGATAGAAAAACTATCAAAATTAGGAAAACACAAACTTTTACCATCACCTTTGAAATCACCAGGACGATTGGGCCTGACACCGGAAACACCCTGATTTTATTGTAATGAACCGTACTCGCCGTACTTACCAGCTTAAAATTAAAAAATGCCCCTGATTTTTTAAAAGTTATTATTTATTTTAAGATCCATTGTTAATTATCCAAGTATTTTTCAGATTATAAGTAAAATGTGATAAAATTTAATTGAATTTTCATATAATCATTATTGATGAATTAATGCAATTGTGTGGCGGAATTTTTTATTTCATGAAGAAAGAATATTCCGGTTCCCATTTATTAGAAGGGAAAATTTATTGCAGGTTATTGACATGAAAAAAAAATTAAAGGTTTTGTAAGAAGTTAGATTCTTGTAATTTGGCCAAAATTTTTTATAAATGAGCGGAAACGGAAACGGGAATTCAAATCATTCTTTAAAATTCATCCTTCCATTTGCCTTGATCGTCAGCCTGTTTTTCATGTGGGGAATAGCAAGTTCCTTAAATGATATCCTGATCAAGCATTTTAAAAAATCATTTGAATTAACGGATTTCCAGTCAGGTCTCATCCAGACTGCCTTTTATATGGGGTATTTCCTCCTTGCCATGCCGGCAGCCCATATCATGAGGAAATTCGGTTATAAGACAGGAATCATCATCGGCCTGGTTTTGTTTTCTATCGGTGCTTTCCTGTTTTGGCCTGCGGCAGATGCCCGGGTTTACGGCTATTTTCTTACGGCTCTGTTCGTTATCGCCAGCGGATGTTCATTTCTTGAAACGGCCGCGAATCCTTATGTTACGGTTTTAGGTCCGCCGGAAGGGGCAGAAAGAAGACTTAATTTTGCCCAGGCCTTCAATCCGCTTGGCGCCATTGCCGCTACGATCATCGGCAGGAATTTTATTTTTTCGGGTATCGAATACACAAAGCAGCAACTGGCTGAAATGACGCCCGCCCACTTACAGCATTACCTGGCCACGGAAACGCGGTCGGTACAGATGCCGTATCTTATTATCGGGATTGTGGTACTGATATGGGCATTGCTGTTTTTTATAACCAAATTTCCGGAAGTCCATGAAACGGCAATGGATGAAGAGGCAAAAAAAGGAGGAGGGAAGCTGCTGGATCTTCTGCATTACCGTCATTTCGTACTTGGAGTAATTGCCCAATTTTTTTACGTGGGAGCACAGGTTTGTACCTGGAGTTACCTGATCCGTTATACCCAGTATACCCTGCCGGGAACACCGGAAAAAACCGCAGCCGATTACCTGACCATAACGCTTGTCGGATTTCTTATCGGACGCTTTTTCGGAACCTGGCTGATGAATAAAATAAAGCCGCAGAACCTCATGGCGATTTTTGCCATTGCCAATGTAGTGCTCAGCTTCATGGGAATTGTCGGACCCGGTTTTATCGGCCTTGTGCCGTTGATCATTTCCAGCTTTTTCATGTCCGTCATGTTTCCGACCATCTTCGCTTTGGGGATCAAAGGTCTTGGCGTTCATACCAAGCTGGGCGCCTCCTTAATGGTTATGTCCATCATCGGGGGAGCCGTACTTACTCCCATCATGGGTCTTATTTCAGTTTACGTCAATATCAAAATTGCTTTCAGCATCGTGGTAGTTGCCTATGCCTTCATCGTATTTTATTCGGTGAACGGATATAAGATTAGAACGATAAAAGCTGAAAGGAATGAGTGATATGATTATTTTTGCACCATTCTTTTGACGCCGATGAAAATTAACAGAAGGATCAAGTTGGAAAATATAAAATTATTATCTGACATCTATCAAAGGGGGAACATGGAAGGAAATATCCTATGGGAAATGGGTGAAAATGCAAGTTATATAGTTCACTATCGAAGGGGAAGTATTCCCGTCCGTCATGAATTTGACAATAATCGGGAATTATATTGCCCGGCCATCATGCCATCCATTGTGGATACCGGACCGGTTTTTTTTGCCCCGGAGTTTGTTTCACCCGCTACCCGTAAATTATCTTCATCGAAAAGTGTATAGCGATCTGTAATGTATAAGAACGGAAAAACCTCATTCGCCTTTATCATCCTTAATTTTATTTTCTTTTGTTTCCTTTCCACAAGGATTGTGGCGCAGAAAATAAATGATAATTACAACTTTCCCATAAAGAAAGCGATTGATAAAATCAAGATCGACGGGATCCTGGATGAAAAGTCGTGGGCTGAGTCTTACGTGGCGAAAGATTTTTACATGGTGGAGCCTATGGATACAAGCTTTGCAAAAGCCCATACGGAAGTAAGGATGACCTACGACAATAACTTTTTATATATCGCCGCAATCAACTATTCTCCCGTCCCCGGGAAATATGTGGTTGAATCCATGCATCGGGACTGGAGTTTCAATAACAATGATAATTTTTTTGTTTGTATCGATACCTATAACGACCTGACGAATGGATTCGCCTTCGGCGTGAATGCAGCGGGAGCCCAATGGGACGGCGACCAGGCTAATGGCGGAGTGGTCAATCTGAACTGGGACAATAAATGGTATTCGGCGACCAAGGAATATCCCGACCGGTGGGTGTTTGAAGCAGCCATCCCTTTTAAGACCCTGAGATATAAGAAAGGGGTGATGAAATGGGGTATCAATTTCAGCCGGCTTGACCTTAAGCTACACGAAAAATCAGCCTGGGCGCCGATGCCCACTAATTTTGCCACGGCCACGCTGGCCTATGCCGGAAACCTGATCTGGGACGCCCCTCCTCCAAAACCGGGTTTGAATGTTTCCCTGATCCCTTACCTCCTGGGATCGGTTTCAAGGGATTATGAAACGGAAACAAAAAATAATTACAAACTTCCCGTTGGCGGAGATGCCAAGGTCGGCTTAACCTCGGCTCTGAACCTGGACCTCACTGTAAACCCGGATTTTTCCCAGGTGGAGGTGGACCAGCAGGTAACAAACCTGAGCCGATACGAACTTTTCTTTCCTGAAAAACGACAATTCTTTCTTGAAAACAGTGACCTCTTCGCCAACTTCGGTTTCGACGGTTACCGGCCGTTCTTTTCCCGGCGAATCGGCTTAACAAGCCCCATTAATTTCGGAGCGAGGATGAGCGGTAAGATCGACAATAAATGGAGAATCGGTTTAATGGACCTGGGAACCGGTTCAAATCTTAAAGAAGGCGTACCGGCCGAGAACTATGCCGTCGCCGCTTTCCAGCGATATATATTCGGACGTTCCAATATTGCCGGGATATTTATCAACCGCGAGTCCCTAAACCTTGATTATTCCAAATATGACAGTAGCTATACCGCGTACAACCGGGAAGCGGGACTTGAATATAATTTATCTTCCAAAGACAACAAATGGCAGGGTAAGTTCATGTTCCACAAAACGTTTACGCCAAACCGCGATGATAAGGATGACATGTACGCGGGCAAGATGGGATATTATGTCAAGAATATTACGGCTGAAGCTACGGTAATGCATTCAGGCCTGAATTATAATCCTGAAGTAGGGTACTTCCCGCGAACGAATTTCAATGGTTGCGACCTGCATTTTCAATACCTGTTTTTTGTGAGGTCGAAATGGTTGCTTGCACACGGCCCGAATTTTGAATCGGTAGATTATTTTGACCCGAACCTGAAGCTTACGGACAACGAAAACAAGTTTAATTATGTTTTCAAATTCCTTGACCGCAGTAGTTTTGATTTCGGATTCGGCTATGATTATGTGAAGCTCCTGAATCCTTTTGACCCAACGAATTCGGGAGGACTTGAAATTCCGGCAGGCCAGCAATTCCACCTGAAAGGGTGGGGATTTGATTATATGTCCACTCCTTCAAAGCTTTTTACCGTTACTCTGCACGGACAAAGCAACAGTTATTACGGGGGTACCTTAAGAGAGCTGCAGGGATTATTAGGGTATCGCGTGGAACCGTACGGTGGAATTTCACTGAATTTTGCCTATAATAGCATCAAGCTTCCGGAGCCTTATAAAAGTGCCGACTTCTGGCTGCTAGGCCCCCGGCTGGATATTACGTTTACCAATAAGATATTTTTTACTACCTTCCTTCAGTATAACCAGCAGGCCGACAACTTCAATATAAATTCGCGTTTCCAGTGGAGGTTCGCACCGGTGTCGGATATTTTCCTGGTTTATACGGAAAATTATTTGCCGGAAGATTTTACCACCAAGAACAGGGCCATTGTGCTGAAATTTACCTATTGGTATAACCTGTAGCGCAGTCGATGGCAGTAGACTGTGATCGGAATGATAATTCCGTTCCGGCATTGGGTCTGCAATTCTTCTTGAGAATTGGCGATTGAAACTAAATGACTTATGACAAAACTGAAAATCGAGGATTGATATTTCGGAGGGATTAAGATTTCAGAACAAAATCAATTATACAAAAGTAGGTATTCGGTCATTTCCTTTCCTTCTATCCTAATCTTGGATTTATTTTTAAGCTTCAGGAAAAGAAATTTTCCTTTCAGCTCAGGAAATAATTCATCTCTTTTTTCCCTGTCAGCGTCTGTCGGGGGCGAGGCATCGGCCATTATATACATACCGGTCACTTCATAAGCATGGTGATCAATGGTGCCATTGTTATTTAAGGTAAAGGAAATTGAATCTGTGGATAGATGATTTGTGCTATATTTTAAATATGAAACTCCCTTGTCGAGGGATAAGAAAGTTATTGAATCGGTAAAAATGTACCTGCTTTGTATATCCGTTAAATTATTTTGATTTTGAGGGAATTTATCATCCACATGCGTGATCTGCCACACTTTCCAGACCGGCGCATATAAATATTTACTGTTCGGAGTGAATTCCTCTTCCTTATTGCAGCCGGAGATCAATAATAAAAAAATAAATAGAATTCCGTATTTCATCCTTTTATTTCTTTTCAAATCTAATTTATTAACGATTAATTATTATCAATGTTGAATTTTATGATAATAAGTTGTGGGCATAATTGAATCAATTCAATTTATTGGAATCAATAAATGAATTAACAAATTAACCAGTAAATCAATGAACCAATGAACAAGCCTTCGATAAATCTACGGCTTGCAAAGCCAACGAACATGTCCACTATTTCACCTCATTCAGCATTCTGATACAATTCAGGTATCCCCTCACAGTATGGTAGGAGGCTTTCCATGCATGCGCCTTTGGATATAATTTGTTTCCGGGGTCCGTATCTATACCGTTGTTAAAAAATCCGCCGTTTTCATGATCGATCAGGTTATTATCAATATAGTTCCATTGCTTCATAAATAATTCATAATAACGGTCCTTTTGCTGCGGAACTTTTTCCGCCATCAGGAGGTAAGTGTTCATGGCTTCAATTTCCGCCCACCAGGCTTTATGCCTGTCGATGATATTAACATGTTCAGGAGAAACATGAATTCCTTCATTGAATATTCCGCCACCTGCCGAATCCCTGCCATAACGGATTGTATGTTCCGTAAGTCGTATCGCCGTCGGCAATACCATGGAATCCTTTTGCCCTAGTGCCTGTGCGGCATCCAGCAACAAGTAGGCCGTTTCGATATCATGGCCGAAAGTGACGGGTTCCGTAAGCCATTTGTTGTCCCCTGTCTTTTGTGCCATAATATTACCTGAAACCCGTTGCCAGTCCCCGTAAAAATATTCTGCCAGGTAAGCCTTCGGATCGATCATGGTCTTGTCGACTATGTTCAGCATTTCCATCAAACGGGCTTTAACCAGGGAATCAGGCCAGGCTTCATAAAGGGAGGTAAGTGCTTCAAGCACATGGATGGATGAATTGAAATCCTTCAAACCCCTGAACGGGCGGTCCCAGAACAGTTCCGGAATACTGTCGGTTTCTTTTACCGGTGAGCCATCGCGGTAAAGTAATTCCCAGTATCCCCCGTCTTTCGCGTCATGCGCGCCTTTTTCAAGCCAATTGAATTCCTTCCGGGCTAAATCCAACGCATCCTCATTACCCGAGGCGATATAATAACAGGACAGCCCGTACAGAGCAAAAGCCTGTCCGTAAATTCTCTTTTCCGAAACCTGATCCGGCAGGGGATTTCCTTTGCGGTCGACGGCCATATAGAAACCCCCTTTTTCGGAATCCCACATTTTACTTTGCAGGAATTTGAACCCGTGTTCCGCATACCGGAGAAATTCGGGTCGGTTGGGGAAAAAACGGTAAAGCATAGAGGTGGTCCATAAATGCCTGGCTTCGTATACCAGGTATTTATCCTGTATGCTGTCTTCTTCCCAGTTGTAAAAATACCGTTCGGTGTATCCCCCGTAAAGGGAATCAATAACCCGGGGATACCAGTATTTTAAAATATCATTTTCAAGACTGGCAACCATGACCTGTTGTTGGGAATTCCGGGGTTTATTTTTTTTCATATCCTCACAGCCGGTAAGGCAAGCAGAAAGGGAAATTAAAAACAGAAAAAAGGAAATCCGGGTCATACCGAAAAAAATTAAATTGTGATTAATATATTGCGTACTGAAAATCCGGTTTCAATATATTAAAAAGACTTAATTTTTATTCAATATTTTTTATTATCCTGTAAATATTATGACGATGAAGAATGCGATTTTCCTTTTCCTGTTGACTTCCCTCACATTAGGTAATACCGTAGCTTATTCCCAGGAAGTACCCTTGAAAGAGATAAACCCTGATATCCTGACAAGGAGATGGCCAGCGCAATGGATCAGTTGCGAAGGTGCTCCAAGTAAGCAATATGGAATTTATTATTTCCGTAAAACATTCGACCTTGACGAGATACCCGCCAATTTTATTATTCATGTTTCTGCGGATAACCGATACCATTTATATGTTAATGGAAAGAGCGTAAGCCGTGGACCGGCACGAGGCGACCTGCAGCATTGGCGTTTCGAATCCGTGGATATCGCCGGCGACCTGGTGAAAGGGAAAAATGTGCTGGCAGCTGTGGTCTGGAATTTCGGGGACGATGCTCCCAATTCCCAGATGACGCTGCGGACCGGCTTTATTCTTACCGGGAATTCAAAGAATGAATCCGTCGTCAATACAGGAAATACATGGAAATCCATTCAGGATACTTCTTACGAAACTATCGATGGATTCGGGGAAAGCTTACATGCCTACTATGTAGTGGGCCCCGGTGAAAAAATTACGGGAGCCGATCACCTCTGGGGATGGATGAATCCTGACTTTAATGATTCGGGATGGAAACCGGCACATGCAATTGATTTCGGTCAACCGAGAAAATTCGGAACCAACGGTGACTGGATGCTCGTGCCGCGGACGATTCCGTTTATGGAAGAAAAAGATGTCAGGGGAGGCCGGATCAGGGAATCCGAGGGCCTTGCCATAAATGACAGTTTTCTCCAGGGGGGTAACCCGGTCACCATTCCTGCTCATAGTGAGGCTGCTTTTCTTATCGATCAGGGGTATCTGACGAAAGCATATCCACAGTTGATGGTTAGCGGAGGCGGGAATACTGAAATAAAAGTATCCTATGCAGAAAGCCTTTTTAACAAGGATGGGTCCAAGGGTAACCGGAATGATGTGGAAGGGAAAGAATTTCATGGCAACTACGATATATTTATCCCGGACGGGAATAGCCACAGGACATTCAGTACGCTTTGGTTCCGCACTTACCGGTATATTCAGGTGAAAATAAATACAAAGGAAGACCCCCTGGTTCTTGAAGACTTTTACGAAAAATATACGGGGTATCCACTGCTGATGAAAGCTTCCTTCACCTCGAGCGACGAACGGCTGGAAAAGATATGGGATACCGGTTGGAGGACGGCCCGGATGTGTGCCGGGGAAATTTATTACGATTGTCCCTATTACGAACAGATGCAATATACCGGCGATACCCGTATTCAGGCGTTGATCAGCCTGTATGATGCAGGTGACGACCGCTTAATGAAAAAGGCCATTGAATTGTATGATGATTCAAGGATCCCGGAGGGCTTAACACAAAGCCGTTACCCGGCGTATTCTATGCAGATCATCCCTCCATTTTCACTCTATTGGGTGGATATGGTCCATGACTACTGGATGAACCGGGATGACCCTTCCTTTGTAAAACATTATATTCCGGGCATAGAAAATGTCCTTGGCTGGTTTGACAGAAGGGTAGGAAAGGATGGAATCCTCGGACCGCTCCAGTGGTGGAATTTTGTCGACTGGGCGGATGAATGGGCGTGGTCCGAAGAACGTGGGGTTGGCGGTGTACCTGATGGAGTTGCTGAAGGAGGTTCTTCCATCCTGACTTTGCAGTTTGTTTATGCCTTGCAGAATGCCTCCGAGCTGGAATCGGCTTTCGGGAGCGACTACCAATCGAACCGATATCGCCAATTGGCAGAAAATCTTAAAAAGAACGTATTGGCCCGATGCTGGGATGCCAATAAGGGCTTATTGGCAGATACGCCGGATAAAAAATCATTCAGCCAGCATGCCAATATTTTCGGTGTGCTCACCGGGACAATATCAGAAGATCGATCACGCGAGGTATTGAATAAAGTACTGACAGATAAATCATTGATACAGTGTACATTATATTTTCGTTTTTACCTGGCGCAGGCCCTTAAAAAGGCAGGCATTGGAAATGAATACCTCGATATTCTCGGTCCCTGGTTTACGATGCTGGACAACGGCTTGTCGACCTTTGCAGAAAAACCGGACCCGACCCGGTCCGATTGCCACGCGTGGAGTGCAAGCCCCAACTATGATTTTTTAACCACGGTTTGCGGAATTGAACCGGCTTCACCCGGCTTTAAAACGGTTTCCCTGAATCCTAACCCGGGGAATCTTTCTTCTGTTGAAGGTTCCATGCCTCATCCCCTTGGAATGATTCATGTGAAATACAGGATCACCGGCAATAAACTTGAAGCGGAAGTCGATCTTCCTGCCGGCCTTACCGGCACGATTACCTGGAAGGGGAAAACGGAGAACCTTAAAGAGGGGAACCGGAAATTAACGATGGAATGAAATATTAATTATATTTCGGGTTATAACCAAAAGGAAATTACAACCCATGACTGAAGTTAAATATCTTACTGTCGACGAACTGGAAAAAGGCCTGGATTATATCAGGGAATCCCCGAAAAACAATGGTGTTATTGAAATGATTGTTTGCCGTCCTGAAAGGAATCAAAGAATTGTAATGACGGAAGGTATTATCGACCCCGATGAAGGTTTGGTGGGAGATAACTGGCGTTCCAGGAGTATGGAAAAAGACAGTATCCGGGAAGACCACCTTGACCGGCAGATTACGCTCATGAATTCCCGTTCCGCGGCCTTACTTGCCGTTAACAAGGAACGATGGGCCCTGGCAGGAGATCAGCTGTATATCGATATGGACCTCGGTAAAGAGAATCTTCCTTCGGGCACAAAACTTCATATAGGTACTGTCATTCTTGAAGTGACTGACAAACCGCATACCGGCTGTGATAAATTCCGTGACCGGTATGGAATGGAGGCAGTCAGATTCGTTAATTCCAATGAAGGCAAACTGTTGAACTTAAGGGGAATAAATACCAGGGTTATCCGGGGCGGCGTCATTAAAGTGGGAGATGCTGTTAAAAAGACCCATTAAGAATTTACATTGACTCACCTGTATATTTTTAACCGGACTGATCACCCTGTTTATAAAATTATAGCACCGGAAAATTGCCGGTTTGCTGAAGTTAAATCGGGCCGAAAGTCTTGGATAAAGGGAAAGAATACCCGATATTTCGAAGAAGAACGAAGCTGGAATCGATTTTTAAGAAGGCTAAAAACCTACCCGTATTATTGATTGGAAAACATTTAATTTTCGGGCCCCGCTGAACAATTTCTTTTAAGACATCAGGCGATGATATTATTTTTTAAAATTAATATAATTGAGTGATATGAAAAAAAATACAAAAAAAGTGTCGCGCAGGAAATTTGTAAAAAATCTTGCCGGCGCCGGAATGATGGCCACTGCCTTTCCCTATCTGGTACTAGGCAAAGGAAACAGACAACAGGTTACCCTTGTCCCTGAACCGGATCCTTATGCGGGGAAAAAATTTGCAGCCAACGATAAAATCAGAATTGGTGTAATAGGTTCCGGGATTATAGGTTTTTATAATATGGTTTCTGCCTTAACGGTGAATGGTACGGAAATCGCTGCTGTATGCGACTTGTATGACGGCCGGCTTACGAGGGTAAAGGAAGTACACGGAAATAATATTTTTACCACTAAAGATTACCATGAGATCCTGAACAGACCTGACATTGACGTGGTTCTGATTGCCACGCCTGACCACTGGCACGACAGGATCACCGTTGATGCCATGAAAGCCGGAAAGCCGATCTACTGCGAGAAACCTATGGTTCAGGAAATTTCGGAAGGACATAAGGTTATCGATGCTGAAAAACAATATAAGGCGAAATTCCAGGTGGGTAGCCAGGGTGTGAGTTCGATCATCATTAAAAAAGCGCATGATCTTTACAAGGCCGGCGAAATCGGGGAACTCATTACCGTGGAAGCGGCTTATGACCGTCATTCATCGCTGGGTGCATGGCAATATTCAATTCCGCCGGACGCTTCCCCGCAGACCATTGATTTCGATACTTTCCTCGGCGATACTGCCAAGGTGCCTTTCGACCCGATCCGGTTCTTCCGGTGGAGAAATTACCAGGCGTACGGGACAGGAATAGCAGGGGACCTGTTTGTCCATCTGTTTTCGTGGACGCACAGGATCCTCGACTCCAACGGGCCGGTGAAAGTTTACGGTTCCGGCGGTACCAGATACTGGAAGGACGGGAGGGATGTGCCGGATATCCTAACCTGCGTGGTGGACTATGATAAAACCGATACCCATCCTGCCTTTAACATGCAGATCCGCGTGAATTTTACTTCCGGAGGCGGGGGAGAAGGATCGCTGAAACTGGTGGGTTCCGAAGGTACGCTGAAATATGCCAACGGCGAACTGACCATGTACAAGGATCCTTTCCCGAATAAACCGGAGTACGGCGGATATGATTCCTTGTTTACCTTCTCTGATGCCATGCAGAAGGAATTCATCGAAAATTATAACCGGAAATATTTTGATGTACCTCCCGATCTGAAAGGACCAAGTGAAATGACCTTTAAAGGCCCGGACGGATATGACGAAAGAGATACGCATTGGGCGAACATGATTGCTGCAGTCAGGGAAGGAAAAGCGATTGTCGAAAATGCTACATACGGATTAAGAGCCGCCGGTCCATCCTTATCCGCCAACATGAGTTACTTCAATAAAAAGATCGTGAATTGGGATCCGATTAATATGAAGGTTGTCAGTTGAGTCTTTTGTTAACTAATTTTATAGAAAAGTATTTTACGAGGCTGTCTGTCCAGGCAGCCTCTTTAATCCGCCTTCGCGTTCCGCTACGGCGGACGAGAAGGATACGGTTTAATTCACCGGAGCGCTGCTCCTGAAATTCGGGTACAGGGCTTGCCTTGGTGTTAAATGCCCTTTATTAGGATGTTTATGAAGTGTTATAAAGTTACTTTTGCCCTGGCTGTTTTGTTGCTGCTGATGGCGTCATGTCGTAAACAAAAAATGCCTCCCCAACCTCCGTTAAATCTCAGAACCGAATATCTTAAAAACCCGTTGGGCATCGATACGCCGGTACCAAGATTTACCTGGGAAGTAAATGATACCATTCGCGGGGCTAGCCAATCGGCATACCGTATCCTTGTGGCGTCATCTCCTGATCGCCTTAAAAATGACCAAGGGGATATTTGGGATTCGGGAACCATCCAGAGCGATCAATCCAACCTGGTGGAGTATGGCGGCCCGGAATTAAAATCCGGACTGGAATATTTCTGGAAAGTGATGACCTATGATGAAGACGGGCAGCCATCCGACTTCAGCAGCCCCGCTACCTTTGAGATGGGATTACTGAAACCCTGGAACTGGACGGCAAAATGGATCGGTATTAACGAGACCGGTAAACCACCCCGGTCGGTTATGGTCAGGAAGGATTTTACAGTCAAAGGTGAAATCACGAAAGCAAGAATTTATGTATCCGGCCTCGGTACGTACCTGTTGTATATCAACGGCAAAAAAGTAGGGGATGATCTGCTGGAACCCGGATGGACGGATTACCCTGTGAAAGTGCAATACCAGGTATATGACATTACCCAAATGCTTCAAAAGGGAAAAAACACGGTTGGAGCGATCCTGGGCAATATGTGGTGGTCCAGCGGACTGGGATGGCAGGGAAACGGAGGTGCCGTTTACAGCAATGGGCCACTTAGATTTATTGCCCAGCTTGAAATTGAATCGGAAAGAGATACTCTTAAAATAATCAGTGACCAGACCTGGAAAGGGAGCCATTCCCCTTATCTCGCAAATACGATTTATAACGGCGTTACTTACGATTCCCGCCTTGAACAAAAAGGCTGGGATGAACCGGGCTATAATGATTCCCGATGGATGCCTGTATCTGTAATCAATATGAACGGGGTAAGGATGGTTGCCCAGCAGGAACCCCCCGTACGTATCGCCGATCTTGTAACCCCGATAAAAATTACAGAACCCGTTCCCGGTAATTATGTTTTCGATATGGGAGTAAATATGGTTGGTTATTGCCAGTTGAAAGTAAATGCTTCGGCCGGTACAAAAATCACCCTCCGGTATTCGGAACTGCTTCACCCGGATGGTACCGTAGCGCAGGAAAATTTAAGATCGGCGAAGGCTACAGACACATATATAGCCAACGGCTCAGGAGCCGAAGTATTTGAACCTTATTTAACTTATCACGGATTCCGGTATGTACAGGTATCCGGCCTCCCAGAAAAACCGGACAAAAATACTTTGACGGGTCTTGTTTTTTATTCTTCGGCTGAGCCCTCCGGGACCTTCTCATGTTCCAAAGGAATACTGGATTCCATTCAGTCGAATATCGTCAGGGGAGAACGAAGCAACCTGATGAGTGTTCCAACCGATTGCCCGCAAAGGGATGAAAGGCTGGGATGGATGGGAGATGCTCAGCTTTTTGCCCCCACCGCCTGTTACAATATGAACCTCGCCAGGTTTTTTTCGAAATGGGAAAGAGACATTATCGATTGCCAGGATAAAAAGGAAGGTTATGTTTACGATGTCAACCCAGCCATCGTCGTCAGCGGACCGGCAAAGCCTGCCTGGGGCGATGCGGTAATTGTCATCCCTTATGAGGTGTATAAATTTTACGGGGATAAACGGATCATTGAGGAAAATTACTCCGGTATGAAGAAATGGGTGGAATACATGCATAGTAAAAGTGTAAATAATGTATACACCTGGTCCAATGAAGATTCCACCTGGTTCGGATATGGTGATTGGGTGGCTGTGAAACCTTCTCCTTCCAAACCGATATCCCAGGCCTACTATTATTATTCTACCAAATTACTTGCTCAAATGGCCGAAGTGATCGGGAATGAGGAGGATGCAGGCATCCTGTCAAAAAGATTAACTTCCATCAAGGCTGCCTATAATCGCTTATATTTCAGGCCCGATTCTGTATCCTATGAAGGAGAGACGCAAACGGCCAACCTGGTACCGGTAAAATTCGGACTTACCGATAATGACAATGACAAGGCGGTGATGAAAACAGTGGCTGAAAATGTGTTGGACAACCATGATCACCCGACCACCGGTTTTATCGGCACACCGCTGCTACTCCCCTTGCTATGTGATTACGGCTACCAGGATATTGCCTATAAAACTGCCGTCCAGACCTCTTATCCATCCTGGGGATATATGGTTTCGCAGGGGGCAACAACCATGTGGGAACTCTGGAACAGTGACAAGGAGCCCCCGGATCAAATGAACAGCAGGAATCATTTCGCGTTGGGTTCAGTGGGGGAATGGTATTATGAATATATCGCAGGCATAAAGCCCGATATAAAAGATCCGGGATTTAAACACAGCATAATCCGACCTGAGCCGATGGGTGATCTTACGCACGCCAGGGGAATCATCAACACCCCCTACGGGATGCTCGTCAGTGAATGGAGTACGGAAAATGCCGATTTTCAATGGCACTTAAAAATCCCGGCCAATACGTCGGCGGAAATTCATATCCCGGTGCATGGAAATAAGAAGATCGAGGAAAGCGGCAAAACAATTTACAGGCGGGGCAGCCTGGTGCGAAACCATGATTATATCAGGCTCCTTTCGGTAACCGACGACGAAGTGATTTTCGAGGTTAAAGCAGGAAATTATAATTTTCTTGTATTATAGTACAAAGGCCGTCTCTCACATGGTCCTGCTTCATATGGTTATGACATACCTTGCCATGTCTTTTCTTTTCTCGCCTTTTATGTGCCACGCCTTTTAAGGCGTGTTAATAAACCCCCATATCAAATTCGGCATAACAGCATTTCACCTTAAATCGGTTTATTCATGACTGATAATTTATGTCGATTTACTTTGTTCGCAATTTCGTTGTTCTTAAATTTCTCTTACTTAATGATTTTTTAAGCTGGATATCCTGATAATTTTTTTACAAATTTTTACATCTATGAAAAAGTTATTTTTTACATCATTGATTATGCTCGCCTCATTTTCCGGTTTTTCCCAGGACGGGAGCTGGACCGAGTTATTTAACAGCAAGGACCTGAGCGGGTGGAAACACATCGGTCCGGGCGAAGTGGTTGTTGAAAACGGAGTTATGAAAACTGTTAGCGGCATGGGCCTTTTATGGTATACCTCCCGGAAATTCCAGGATGTGGAAATAAAGGTGATCTATAATGTGGCGGATAATGACGTAAACTCGGGAGTATTTATTCGTTTGCCGGAAGCCCCGGCGGATCCCTGGGAAGCGGTGAACAAAGGTTATGAAGTGCAGATCGACAACGGTATGCGCCACCTTTCGGACCCCTACCATGTAACGGGTGATCTTTATTCTCTTACCAAGGCAATGGCCTATCCCCAAAAACAGGCGGGAGAATGGAACGATATGAGAATCATACTCGACGGCCCGATCACAATTGTTTATGTGAATGGGAAAAAAGTTACCCATTATGCGGAAGGTCAGCCTGTGCCTCCTGAAAAAAGGTGGTTCGAGCCGGATCGCGGCCCGCGGCCTTTATCCGGGTATATAGGGATACAAAATCATGATGACCTGTCGACTGCCTTTTTTAAGGAAATAGCGGTCAGACCACTCCAGGATAAGGAAAAATATTATTACGGCATTTATCAACCATAGTAATTTAAGCTGAGGTACGGTAATTTTGCGGGATGAGGTTCTTCCTTTGGGTGTTATCAGGGCTCCTTTTTTATACAACCGCATTCGCACAAAACTTAATTCCGAACCCCGGTTTTGAATCACATATTCATTGCCCCGCAAGAATGGCGAGTTCGGTTGCCCAGGCGCCATTCAGGAATTGGTTTTCTCCTTCAAAGGCCACTCCTGATTTGTTTTCTGCATGTGTACCTTCATTCTTCGATGTTTCGGTACCTGGTAATTTTGCCGGTTACTCTCAACCGGAGGAAGGGAATTCTTATGCGGGATTATTTTACGGCAGTCCGTATGATACAGGAGAACGTTGCTATAGGGAATATTTGATGTGCAGGCTGATAAAGCCACTGATTAAGGACAGCACTTATCTTTTAACATTTTATACGCGCCCTTCCTCCAACAGCCCTTACATTACCGATACTATCACCATTGCATTTGCGCATGATTCGATTTCTAAAAACAATGATAGTAGGATCAAGGGCCTGCAATATTTAACCTATGCAATGGATACGGTCGAGCGGCCTGATCAATGGCACAAAATCAATTTTTCATTAAAAGCCCGTGGTGATGAAGTATTTCTGATCATTGGAAATTTCCTGCTACCCGGCCCGGATGCTTACCAGCCTCATTCCCCGGGCTCATCTAAAAATGTTAACCTTGCCCGGTCCGCATTTTACCTGTTTGATGATTTTTCCCTTAACCTTAAATACCCGCCGACGCCTTTTGTTGTTGACAAATTCTTTACACTCAATAAAATTTACTTCGCTTTCGATTCTTATTTAATCAATGACGAAGCGAAAGAAGAAATCGGCAGGCTTTCCGATTTTTTACTGAACAACCCCGGCTTACGATTACAGATCGCCGGTAACGCGGATTCTACCGGATCCCGGGATTATAACCGCATGCTTTCAGAACACAGGGCCGAATCGGTAAAGAGTGAAATCGTAAAATCGGGCATCGATAGCCTTCGTATTCAAATGCTGGCACTGGGAGAAGATGACCCCGCCTCGAAAATCGACTCCCTGAATCGCCGCGTAGAATTTAAATTTCTTTCTAAATAGCCGGTCATTTAAAGATCCTGCAAACAATTCAACTATTGATTCCTGTAACTCAGCATATTCGTACCTTCTGTGATGAAAAAACCGGGTAACTATCGCAAACGGAAATGAGAGGAAATCTCACCAGGAAGAATAATTTGTCAAATGGCCATTCGCCGATTGAAAATTTTCATTTAAATATTTTAAAGCAGGAGACAAGTTAAAAGTTAGTCTGAAGGCGGGATTAATTTGATCTCCACTCTCCGGTTAATATAATTCTGTCTATCCTTAGGCATCCGGATCAGGGGATGCGCCTCTCCGAAATATTCTACCTTAATCACAAAATCCGGCACTCCTTTCGATATAAAATATTGCTTTACGTTCTCCGCCCGTCTTTTGGACAGATCGAGGTTATGCGATTCCGTTCCGCTTTGGTCGGCATAACCGGATAGAAGGACGCGGTATTTTTTGTTGCGGAATAAAAACCGGGTTATGGAATCCAGCTTTTCCGGTGCCTGGCCGGTAATGGAATCCTGGTTAAGATTGAAAAATACAAGCTCCGTATTTTCCTTTTCCAGCAAAATATGATCGGGGGTGATCTCAGGAACTTTTATATCATGAATCGATAATAATTCCGTATATTTTTTATAATTTTTTGCTGTCACTTCCTTGATGTAGTCCCCGGCAATTTTCTGGATGACCAGGGAGTATTCCCCTGACAGGCTGTTGCTTTTCGCGTGGGCGACCAGGTGATGGGTCTGTTTGCTGATGATGCTGATGCTGGATTCGACAGGATTGCCGTAATAGTCGGTGACTAATCCGTTAATGACCAGCGTGGGCAGTGGACGGAATAATTCACCCGGGTTATCGACCACCATATGGTAGATGTCGTCATTTCGAAGGTAAAAAATTTCGGTACCTAGTGAATTCATGGTAAAGCCGTAATCGTCGCCGGACGTATTGAAGGCAGGCCCCAGATTGATGATCTCATCGTGCGAACCATCGGGGTGGATGATGGTTTTGAAAATATCAAGTCCGCCGTAGCCGCCGTATCCTGCTGAGGAAAAGAAAAGCGTTTTCCCGTCGGCGGCGAGAAATACGGATCGTTCATCCTTATCCGTGCTTAAATCGAGTTTTTGGGGGTAGGTCCATTTACCATTGATCTTTCTTGCCATGTACAGGTCCATCGGCTCATCATATATTTTCCCTGCGGCAAAAATGAACATATTGCCGTCCGGTGAAAAAGTAGACCCATCAGTAGCATACAACCAGTCGTTCGCTTTGATGCGGTCGTAAAAGAAATCATGAATAGCGCCCCCCAGCGGTTTGGGCACCCCCCAGACATCCCCATGCAACTCGCTGATATAGTAAGGCCCACCTTCCTTTTCCCAGCCTTCCCTCCAGCTCTGGAAAATAACAAACTGTCCGTCCGGTGTTACATTCGGCTCATCTTCACCCATTTCAGTATTCACATTCTGTCCCAGGCATACCGGTGCCGACCATGTACTGTCAACCCGCTTGCTGAAATAGATATCGCCATCCGCTTCCACATGCCCTCGATAGGTCGTATAGGTAGAATCCGACCAGGGCATTCCTCCCCGTCCTGAAAGAAAAAATAAATAGTTGCCGTCCGGGGTCAGGCATAAGTTGGTCTCCCGGTACGGACTGTTGATGATATCCATCCGTTTTACACTTTTGGGGTGAATGTTCAGAACAGGAATTTCAGGCTGCTGGGCATGCAACCAAAAATTTATACCTGCAGAATAAAATAATAGCAGCAATATTTTTTTCAATGACTTCAATAAAGGATTCGCTTAATGAATTCAAATATTTAAACGGGATTATAAAATTGATTTCTTAAAATTAAATCCTCTGATATCAACTTAACGAGAATTCTGTTTGAGGAGATATCATTAGGAGCGAATAAAATGTTAAAAAACTTGAATACAAACAGAATATTGAATAAATTAATTATGATAAGTGAATTGACCTTTAAAAAGAAACGACTATGAAAAAATTTTCGATACGGACAATTCTCATTGCCATTACTATTCTTATCATGAAGGCCCCGGCAATAGGTCAGACTGGCGCTCTTCCGCGTGAAATCAGTAACTTCTATAAAACCAAGAACTTCTTGAGTACTTACAGCCTTAAAAACGAGAGAGAAATAATCAATGCAAGTTTATTGAGAAAACAGGATCTTTCCACGTTACATAACCCGAGGTTAAGGCAGATTGCCTATTTGCTTTTTTCCATGAGTAAAGAATATTATTATCCTGAATTTGCCAGCCTGAATAGATCAGGCATACCTTTTGAACTGATTATGCCTTCCACTTATAAAATAGGGAATTGGTATAAGAATGAAAATCATGTTACAGTTTACGTGAATACCTATATTCTCGGTGAAATGTATAACCGCGTAACCGTAGCTTCCTATAAACCTGGCCGGACACCTGATGATATGGATAAGTTCGATTATTCAAAGGGTTCGGCTTATCGGTACCGGGAGATCCATGAATGGAGCCTTGAAAATGGAAGGTGGGTGAAGGAATCGGTAAATAAGGTTCTCATCCACTAGCCTGCCTTCGCCGGTTTATAATTCATCGGGCATAGGGGATCCCGTTCTGCATCCCGGGTATTTTATTTTTAGTGAATGGGATCAATGGACGGTAGCAAATTTGTCTCCTCCGTGCTTGAACTATTATTTCATATATATTGTTCAATTAATATAAAGCATGCGGTTAAAAGGGACGTTAATTTTTTGCGGTTTCAATATCAGTAATAAAAAATACCAATGAAGGTCTGGTCCGAAGCATTTAAATACGGCGAATTTATTCCAATAAAATTTACCTGCGACGGAAAGAATATTTCACCGTCCCTGTCGTGGTCTGATATTCCCGACGGATGCCATTCTCTGACCCTGATCTGCGATGACCCCGATGCCCCCGGAAACACATGGGTACACTGGGTGGTATTTAATATTCCTTCCGGCGAAAAGGAATTGCCGGAAAATTTTTCTCAGAACCCTGCCCGGATCCACGGCGTCGTGGAGGGGACTAACAGCTGGGGAAGAAAGGGCTATGGAGGACCCTGCCCACCACCAGGAGAACACCGGTATTTTTTTAAATTATATGCATTGAACGAAATTCTTTATCTGGATTCAAAAGCTAAAAAAACTGATCTTCTGAAAGCCATGCAAAGTCATATCCTGGCTGAAGCGGAGACCATGGGAAGATACAGCCGTTAAAAATTTATGGAAATAGTGAAGAACCACATTGATTCCGCTTCCTTCGGGTCGATTATCGTTGACGGAAAGAAATATATTCATGATATAATTATCTCCCTGGATGGCAGGGTTTCGAAACGAAAGAAGAAGCTCTCTAAGCAAGTCTTCGGGACATCGCATGTGATTTCGCTCCTGGAAGCCGAATATGTTTATGAAAGTGGAGCCGAAAGGATCATAGTAGGAGCAGGGCATAACGGCATGGTGATCCTGTCCACAGAGGCCGCTGATTTTTTCCGCTCGAATATCTGCTCGGTGGTCCTGCTGCCCACGCCGGAAGCTGCCCACGCCTTCAACACCTCCACAGGAAAAATGATCGCCTTGTTTCATATCACCTGCTGACCCGGCAGGTGGTCGAAAACGGCTTACCCTATCTTCCGGATCGTTGATCTCAATTTAAACTTTCAAAGTCAGGCCTATAAGCTTGAAGTTCAACACTATGAAAAAATTTTTCCGAAACCACGGAAGCCACAAAACTCAAGTGAGGCAGACCGTCCCGACTGAGATGAAGGGGAACAAAAAAAAATTACAACCTTTGACGACCTGTTACGTTAGGAGGTAAGTATTAAAATAGTCTTTAATATTTTGAATTTAATTTAAAAATGACCTATAATTACTGCGATTTTAAGAGGGACCAACAGAAACTTTTAAATGATTCTTTAAATATTAGTGGTTACCAAATTTAACACACACACAAAAACGAGTAATTATTCAGCTTATGAATGACAAACATGCGGCGGAAAGCATCACTTCAGATGGAGATGTGCCGCTTGAACGGGCTGCTGATGTTCACAGCCTAAAAAGAGGGAAAAATTCCTCACCCGCTATGGTTAATGCCTCCCAAGGACGAATCCTGAATGACTCTTCTATCCGTTTCATGCAACAGTATTTTCCTGATGCAACCATTGAGGATTGGAAGAATTGGAAATGGCAGATTCGTAACAGCTTTGCAAACTCTCAGCAGCTTGCCAGAGTAATCGATCTATCCGACTCGGAATTACAGATTTTCCTGACCCGGGGTATGAACCTGCCTTTCCGGCTCACTCCTTATTACGCATCCCTGTTACTGGATGACGAGACCGGCCCGCTGATCAGGAAATCACAGGTGCCTACCATGTCCGAAATGATCATGTCGCCCGGTGAAGAGTCGGATCCTTTGGGAGAAGAGCATGACAGCCCGGTGCCTCACCTGGTCCATCGTTACCCGGACCGGGTTTTATTCCTGGCGACGAACTTCTGCTCCACCTACTGCCGGTATTGTACCCGCGCTCATATGGTAGGCCAGGAGGCTAAACATTATGAACTTAAGAATTGGGATATTGCCTTCGATTATATCCGAAGTCATGAAAAGATCCGGGACGTGCTGATATCCGGCGGTGATCCGCTGACTATCTCTGACGGTCATCTCCAGTACCTTTTATCCAAGCTGAGGGCTATCCCTCACCTGGAAATGATCAGGATCGGGACTAAAGTACCGGTTGTGCTTCCTCAGCGGGTTACTCCGGCTTTATGCAAGATCCTTAAACAGTTCCATCCGTTCTATCTCAGTATTCATTTCATGCATCCTGTTGAACTGACCCCGGAAACCAGCGAAGCATTGAATATGCTCGCCGATGCCGGTATTCCCCTGGGAAGCCAAACGGTTCTGCTCAAGGGTATTAACGACAATGTGGATACTATGAAAACGTTGATGCAGAAATTGTTATATAACAGGGTACGTCCCTATTACATCTACCAGTGTGACCCCATACCAGGTTCAGCCCATTTCCGGACCTCGGTGAAAAAGGGACTGGAGATCATTGAAGGTCTCAGAGGCCATACTACCGGATATGCGGTTCCTCATTTTGTTATTGATGCTCCCGGTGGCGGCGGTAAAATTCCTTTATTGCCTGAATACGTCGTCGGCAGGGAGGGAAATAATGTGATCCTGAGGAATTATGAAGGAAAATTCTTTAAGTATCCGGACCCTGAAGAATAATGAAATGGGAAAGATGCCGGACTTCCCGGCATCTTTTTTTTAAATTATGTCCTTCTCTTTTGTCCTGCAAACCGGCCTATATTTGTATCGAATTTCAACACCGGAAAATAGAGGTCGTTTTTTAATTAACCGGACAACAGGTTATCAAAAAAATGATTAAAATGTCAGCAGGACCGAATTCCGGGAACGAATTGAAATTTCAAATCCATCGGAATGAAAGTTGGAATTACATATGATTTGAGATCGGAATACCTGGCGATGGGGTTTTCCCCCGAAGAGACCGCAGAACTGGATAAGGAAGATACCGTCGCTTATATCGAAAAAGCGCTGAAGAACGGCGGATACGAAACCGAAAGGATCGGGCATTTCCGCAAATTGGTCAAACAATTGATGGAAGGAAAACGATGGGATATTGTCTTCAATATTTGTGAAGGCATGTTTGGGGACGGACGAGAATCCCTCGTGCCTGCCATACTCGATGCTTATGAAATACCCTACGTTTTTTCCGGACCCGCCACACTGGCCGTTTCACTGAATAAATACCTGACCAAACGGGTGGTCAGGGATGCCGGCATTCCCACACCGGATTTTACAATAATTAATTCATTGAAAGACCTGGATGTTAAAAAGCCGGGCTACCCTCTGTTTCTCAAACCGGTGTCGGAAGGTACTGGGAAGGGAATCGATACTAAATCCATTGTCAGCAATGACCATGACTTTAAAGAAGTGTGCACCGACCTGCTGGATAAATTTCATCAACCGGTACTGGTGGAGGAATACCTGCCGGGTAGGGAATTCACGATTGGCGTAATCGGCCAGAACGGAAATGCCAGGGTCATTGGCGCCATGGAAGTGATTTTCGATAAAAATATAGAATCGATTTACTCCTATGAAACGAAGGAGAATTGGGTAGGCAGGGTGAATTATAAACCGGTCACCGGCCCCATACTCGAAGAGTGTACTTCGGTGGCACTGGGGGCGTGGCGCGCCATCAATGCGCGGGATGCCGGTAGGGTGGACGTGAAAATCGGTGCCGATCAAAAAGTTCAGTTCATTGAAGTCAACCCCCTGGCGGGAATTAACCCGGACAATTCCGATTTACCGATACTGGCGGAGATGAACGGCATGTCTTACCAGGCATTGATCGAAGCCATCATGCAAAATGCCATAAAAAGAATTACAGGGAAAAATGCCTGAAAATATCATTATACTGCATAACCGTCTGAGCCGCGAACCTGCCCCGGATGAAAAAGATGTCCTCTACCAGGTGGAAATGATAAAGGATCAGCTCATCGGAATGGGTTATTCGCCCCGGGTGATGGATATCGGTGATGATCTTTTAAATGATATTAAAGCCGTGGAATCCGCAAAGCCGGACCTTGTCTTTAACCTGGTCGAAACCACGTTTAACAAGGGCGAGCTGTTATATATTGTTCCCGGCTTGCTGAAAATGAAACATATTCCTTATACCGGTGTGCCGGTTGAAGGGCTCTTTATAACCACGCATAAAGTGCTGGCCAAAAACCAGATGAGGCTTTCTAAAATTCCGACACCGGGCTGGTTTAACCTCGAAGAGACTGAAAACCTGGAGGAAGGAAAGCGCTATTTGCTGAAACCGATCAGCGAGGATGGATCTGTCGGGCTACACGAAGAAGCTGTTTATTTTGCCGGCGATCCGGCCCTGTATGAAAAGGTCAAGAAATACAGCCCGTCGCATTATTTTCTTGAGGAATACATTCACGGGAGGGAATTCAGTGTGGCCATGCTGGCCGGAGAGGAAGGACCACTGGTGTTGCCGGCCGGGGAAATGGTCTTTTATAACTATGAGCCGGAACAGCCCAGGATACTGGGCTACAAGGCAAAATGGCATGCAACTACCGATGAATATAAAAATACAATCAGGGAATTTAATACGATCCATGAAAATGGACTTGAAAAAAAACTATATTATATATCAGTAAAATGCTGGAAAGTATTCGGTCTCAGGGGATATGCAAGGGTCGATTTTCGCGTTGATGAAAATAACAACCCCTGGGTCATTGAGGTGAATGGAAACCCGTGTATTTCACCCGATAGCGGATTTATTGCTGCCTGCGGATTGAAAGGGGTTGATAAGCGGGAGATCGTGCAGAGAATTATGAAGGATGTTAATTATTAAATGATATGGAAATTAAGTACAGATCGAACCTGGTTGAAGGAGACCGGGACGAAATAGAGAAGATCCTCGGATCGACCGGGGTATTTTATGACTTTGAAATTGAAGTAGCCCTGGATATACTCGATGATTTTGCCCGGGACGGAGACCAAAGCGAATATTTATTCATCATGGCGGAAACCGGTGGAAAGGTGATCGGCTATGTAAACTTCGGGCCTTCTCCGTGTACCCTGAACAGCTGGGACATCTACTGGATTGCAGTCAGTAAGGAATTCATGAACATGGGGCTTGGGAAAATTCTGTTAAATATGGCGGAAGATAAAATCAGGTCTTCCGGCGGGGTAAACATATGG
Source organism: uncultured Roseivirgaceae bacterium (assembly GCA_964395765.1). Classification (GTDB taxonomy): domain Bacteria; phylum Bacteroidota; class Bacteroidia; order Cytophagales; family Cyclobacteriaceae; genus DATDPY01. Next base: position 41,811 of record CAYNCU010000007.1, read on the forward strand.
GTGGAAACATCATCGAGAAAGGTATATGACGCTACCCGTGCCTTCTACTTTAAACGGGGCTATGAAGTCGCTTCCGAGCTTACCGACTTTTACAGCAAGGGAGATAATAAAGTAATTTTCCACAAATTAATCCCTGAAAATTATTTCCTCATGGCCGATAAGCCCGGCGAAGATATTGTTTTGGGATTAGCCGATTCCTAAGGAAGATAGAAGTTGGAAGATGGAAGCTCCGGGTCCAGGGTAATATTAACTTTTACAAGAGAAAACGGAGGAATAACAATGTGTAGTAGGGGAATCCCAGAATCAAAAATCATTAACCGCTATCTCGCCCAAAAAATAGTTCATTTTATCGATTTCGATACTCATTATAAAAATTAATGGAGAGACGGTTTCCCATCTCTCCATTTAAGCCAAAAGCAAAAATTCAGCACGTATAGTTACTGAATATCTTTACAGGATTTTCAGGTTTTCACATCAGAAAAAACCATTCTTAATCCGTTTTTACGATTCCATTTTTTATTGATATA
>CAYNCU010000008.1:0-41240 GCA_964395765.1 uncultured Roseivirgaceae bacterium
GAGGCTTATCCCGGGGTTCACCCCGTTTTCCTTCAGCGGATTCCAGCAGGGCAGTTTCTTCACCACACACATAAGCCCCTGCTCCAAACTGAATACGGATATCAAAATTAAAATTCTTATAACCCATGATATTTTTGCCGAGGAAATTTTTATCCCGCGCATTCTGAAGCACCGCTTCCAGGTAACGTTGAAGATACTTGTACTCATAACGCAGGTAAATGACCCCTTCTGAAGCGCCGATTGCAAAAGCTGCAATCGTCATCCCTTCAATCAGCAATTCCGGATGCTCTGTAAGTACAACCCGGTCTTTGAAAGTGCCGGGTTCGCCTTCGTCGGCATTGCAGAATATATATTTTTTCTCCCCGGGCGACTTCCTGCAAAATTCCCATTTCATTCCTGTCGGGAATCCCGCGCCACCACGACCGCGTATATTGGAATATTTAATTTCTTCAATCACGAATTCGGGGGACATGGCTGCCAGCTTTTTTAAGGCCGATCCCTGTTCGAAATCCTGTGCCAGCACAATTCCCCGTTTCCTGATATTATTCAGCACCATGGATTGCAGGAGATCGGAGTTATTATTACCGTCGCCCAGGCCCTGATCATACATGTCACTCACCAGCTTCCCTGCCTTCATATCCCTGACAATTTCCTTTACCCTGAATTTTGTAAGTCTCGTGAATACATGATTGTTAATAATGGCCGCAGGCTCCTGGTCATTCATGCCGATGCCGGATGTATTATACAATCCTATCAGGCCGTCCGGGGTAACTTCGCCGAATTTACAACCGGCTGCAGCTTCGAAGGCAGCGGCTACTTCGGCCCTTCCCATCAGGTTGGCTGCAGCACTGTCATTCAGGTAAATATTATATTTCGCCCGTGGCTTTTGTGAAAAAAAATGATAAAAAGAAGTGGCCTGCTCTACATCCGATTCCGAAAGGTTCAAACCTTCTGCGATCTCGCTCACCGCCTGACCGGATATGTAGCCCACGGCTTCCTGGGTATCATGCAGAATATCCAGGAGCCTTGTTTCATCCTTACCGTATTTTTCCAGAATGGATTTTAAATCCGTACTCATATAAAAAATTGTTAGTTGTTAAAAAAGTTCTCATTTGTTGGTAATAGAAAAAATCAGGTTTTCCAATTCATGACCTATATTGATGTTATTGATAACCGTACTGTTATCTTTAATAGTAAACGAGGTAAAATTCAATATTCCCTTGATACCGGCCGAAGTCAGAAGGTCAAAACAGGATTGCGCGGAAGGTTCGGTAACGGTAAGCACGGCCAGTTCGATCTTATGTTTATGAACATATTCCGTCAACCGGCTGATCGGTAATACGGGAATATTACTTTTTTCATTCAGCTTGTCCGGGTCGGTATCAAACACCGCCGATATAATGATTTTATCCTGCATAAATCCCGGGTAATTGACCAGCGCCTGACCCAGCCGGCCATACCCGATCACAATCACTTTGTGGTTTCTGGTCTTGCCCAGTATTTTGTTGATATTTTCAATTACCGAATCTACCTTGTAACCGCCTTTTTGCGTGCCTGTAATCCCGAATTCCCTGAAGTCCTTTCTGACCAGTGACGGGGATATATCAAGCGAATCGGCAATGTTATCGGAGAATACTTTTACGAAACCTATCGACCTCAACCTTTGCAGCAGGTTCTTATAATTCAGCAAGCGGTATATTTTATCATTGGAAGGCATTCAAAAATAAGTTACATTAGTAACATAATAATTAAAAAATAACAATTATTTCTGTCATTTGGCCGTAATAATACGTTATTTTAAAATTAATAAGAATGATTTAGAACAAATTTTTTATGAATAATTCGATTTACATTTATGAGGCTGAAAACCAGAATGATGAAAGATTAATAGGCTTAATCCGGATAAAAAAACCCGGAATTCTGACCTGGTTTTCCTAAAAAGATCCGGGAGTATTTTTATGGCAGTCGGAGAAAAAAATAGCAGCAGAAAAATAACCATTCATGGCCTGGTACAGGGGGTCGGCTTCAGGCCATTTATTTACCGGCTGGCTTTACGGCATAACCTGAAAGGATGGGTAGAAAACCGTAACGATGCCGTTTACCTGACGGTTCAGGGTAGCCGGCATAACCTTGATTCCTTTATCTCCCGGATCCCACTGGATAAACCTGCTATCGCTCACCTGGACAATATTGAGGTGGAAGAAACCAGTGAAGATCATTTCAGCCGGTTTGAGATCCGGTGGAGCCGGGACCAGGGGGAGGAAGTCACCGAGATCAGCCCGGATATTGCCGTTTGCCAGGATTGTTTGCAGGACATGAACAATCAACCTCGTCGGAAGAATTACCCTTTTACAAACTGTACTAATTGCGGCCCGCGGTTTTCCATTATTAAAGACCTTCCCTATGACAGGGTAAATACTACTATGCAGGCTTTTAATTTATGCGAAGATTGTGAACGGGAATACCATGATATCGAAGATCGGAGGTTTCATGCACAACCGGTTGCCTGTAACCATTGCGGACCCACCTATGAACTCCTTCGAGGAAATAAAGAAAAGCTGATTGAGATCGGTTCGATCCTTTCGGAAATGGCGAAAATTATTGATAAAGAGGGAATCATTATCGCCAAGGGCCTTGGTGGATTTTTCCTGGCCTGCGACGCTCTGAACGAAATGGCCGTCAATAAACTCAGGAGAATCAAGAAAAGATATTCCAAACCTTTTGCTGTCATGTTCCGGGACACGGACAGCCTGAAAGAATTCGCCAGGCTTTCTCCAGCGGAAGAACAAGTGTTAAATTCGTGGCAGAGACCGGTCGTGATCCTTGATTCCTTAAAACCGCTTGCCCCTTCTGTTTCATTGGGCTTCCCGACCATCGGCGTGCTGATGCCGTACCTGCCTTTTCATTATCTTTTATTTGAACATCTGAATACCCCGGCCATGGTTTTTACCAGTGGAAACTTTTCCGAAGAGCCGATCCTTATTGACGATGTAAAAACCTTTACGATATTCGGCGAACGGGTTGATGCTGTCCTTGTCAATAACCGTCCTATCCATAACCGGGTGGATGATTCCGTGGCCCACGTGGTGAATGATGATCTACACTTATTACGGCGGTCAAGGGGATACGTTCCTTCACCGGTTTTCCTGAAGGAGAAAACGGAAGGACTTCTCGCTGCCGGTGCCGAATTGGTGAATTGTTTTTGTATCGGCAAGGATCACCGGGCTATATTAAGTCAGCATATCGGTGACCTGAAGAATTTTGAAACCCTTGAATTTTATGAAGAGTCCTTTTCACGTTTTCTTCATCTTTTCCGGGTAGAACCCAGGGCCATCGCCTGCGACCTTCACCCCGATTATTTGTCAACACGGTATGCCCGTTCCCTGGAACTTCCGGTTTTGGCCGTTCAGCACCATCATGCGCACATTGCCTCCTGTATGGCGGAATACGGCCTGGATGAAAAGGTGATCGGGATCAGTATGGACGGAACGGGACTCGGTACGGACGGGAATATCTGGGGATCCGAATTCATGGTTTGCGATTTAAATGGATTTGAAAGGATCAGTCATTTTGAATATAAGCCTATGCCGGGAGGAGACCTTGCGGTTGAAAAACCCTGGAGAATGGCCGTTGCTTATTTATATAACATTACAGGCCCTGACATTGGCCGGTATCAACTTCCTTTTAAGGAAAAAATTCCGGACCAGGAGCTTGCCCTGGTTATTCAATCCATACAAAAAGGGATTAATTCCCCGCTCACCTGCGGGGCGGGTCGTTTGTTTGATGCGGTGGCCTCTTTACTGGGATTATTAACAGAATCCGGTTTTCATGCCGAAGCGCCGATGAGGCTGGAAGCCATTGCGGCCGGCAACATTGAAAGCGACTATGACTATAGTACCGGGGAAGTAATAGGTTTCGATCCGATGTTCGGTGAGATCCTGGATGACCTGAAAAACGGGACTGCTATTTCAGAAATCAGCGCCCGTTTTCATAATACGGTGATTAAAGCGATAATTGATTCGGCTCTCCGGATCCGGGGAAGCACGGGTATTTCAAAGGTTGTTCTGTCGGGCGGCACATTTCAGAATAAATATCTGTTATCCCGGTTAGAAAACCGTTTAAAAGATTTTAATTTTAATTTTTACTGCCAGAAACAAATCCCGACCAACGACGGAGGCATTGCCCTAGGGCAGTTGGCGGTGCTGGCAAAAAAACAAAAAGAATTATGTGTTTAAGTATTCCGGGAGAAGTATTGGAAGTGAACGGCGACCTGGCCAAAGTGTCGGTCGGCGGTACCGTTTACGAAGCAAGCCTGCAGCTGGTGGAAGATGTAAAGCCGGGCGACTATATTTTATTGCATACCGGTTTTGCCATTCAGAAGCTGGATCATGAAGAGGCCATGAAAACCCTTGAACTATTCCGTGAACTGGATGAATTTAACAAATCGGAAGGCTCAACCGGTTAGGATTATGAAATACATTGCCGAATTCAGAGATAAGGAAATTGTCAGAAATCTTATAAAAAGGATAAAGGCAACTTCAAAAAAAGAAGTAGCCTTTATGGAGGTTTGCGGAGGTCACACTATGGCCATACAGAAATTCGGCATTCCTTCCCTTTTACCTGACAATATTAAATTGAAATCCGGGCCGGGTTGCCCGGTGTGTGTTTCAAGCAAGGGATTCATCGATCATGCCATTGCACTGGGAAGGATACCGCGAACGATCATCACGACTTTCGGTGACCTGATCCGCGTACCGGGTTCGGAATCAACGCTCGAAAAGGAAAGGGCCGGAGGCAGCAGGATCGAGATCGTATATTCGGTACTGGATGCGATAAAGCTGGCTGAAGAAAACCCGGATCATAATGTTATCTTTCTCGGCATCGGCTTTGAAACTACCGCGCCGTCATCGGCAGCCGGGATACTTACGGCCCGTAAAAAAAACCTGAAAAATTTTTTCCTGTTAAGTTCCCATAAAGTTATGCCGCCGGCCATGAAAGCCCTGGTGGAAGAAGGCGTCCGGCTGAACGGATATATCGGTCCCGGTCATGTAAGTACGATCACCGGGGATTCCATTTACCAGGCCTTACCGGAAAAATACGGTCTGGGTTGTGTGATATCCGGCTTTGAACCGGTCGATATATTGCAAACCGTTTACATGCTCGTTCTGCAAGTGGAAGAAAACCGGCCTGCCGTTGAGATCCAGTATAAAAGGGCGGTGAAACCGGAAGGTAACCTCAGGGCGCTGGATAGGATGTACGAAGTATTTAAAACCGGCGACGACTGGTGGCGGGGCCTTGGCGTATTGCCTGAAAGCGGCCTTCAGTTAAAAGAAGGATTTTCGGATTTTGACGCCGGAAAGAAATTCAAAGTAGAATTGCCCGAGATCGTGGAAGATAAACGTTGCATTTGCGGAGAAGTTTTAAAAGGAACCCGGGAGCCTTCGCAATGCAAATTGTTCGGGAAGATCTGTAACCCTGAAAACCCGGTAGGGGCTTGCATGGTATCCCATGAAGGAGCATGCCATGCTCATTACCGGTATAATTATCATGGAAAATAAAATATTACTGGGACACGGGAGCGGGGGCAGGCTGATGCATGAGCTTATCCGCGATCATTTCATGAAATATTTCGGAAATGAATTCAACAGGGATATGGGAGACGCCACCGTGCTTCCCCGTATGGATGGCCGTATTGCAATTACCACCGATTCATTTGTGGTGGATCCCCTGTTTTTTCCCGGCGGGGATATCGGTAAACTGGCAGTATGCGGAACAGTAAATGACCTGGCTGTATCCGGTGCGGTGCCGCTTTACCTGACGGCGGGATTTATCATTGAAGAAGGCTTTCCCATGAATGATCTGGAAAAGATCCTTCAGTCCATGAGCAATGAAGCGAAAAAGGCGGGGGTCAATATTGTAACCGGTGATACCAAGGTAGTTGAAAAAGGCAAATGTGATAAGCTATTTATCAATACTTCGGGTTTCGGGAGGATGGAAGAAAAATTCGCTCACATTGTTTCCGGGAATCATATTAAACCCGGCGACAGGATCCTGGTCAACGGCAATTTGGGCGACCACGGAATGGCGGTTATGGTAAAAAGAGGTTCACTGAATTTTCAATCGGATATTCAATCCGATTGTGCATCCATGAATGGCCTCACCCGGGATTTACTTGAGAAATGCCCCGAAATAAGATTTATGCGCGATGCCACCAGAGGCGGCCTGGCGTCGGTATTGTGCGAAGTCTGCGAGAACAGGGAATGGGGTATCGAACTGGAAGAAGAAAGTATCCCGGTCGACCCTGCCACACAGGGATTATGCGAGATCCTCGGATTCGACCCTGTATATGTGGCCAATGAAGGAAAGGTGGTAGTGATCCTTCCCAATGAACAAGCTGAAATTGCCTTAAAAACCATGAAAAACAATCCTTTGGGCAGGAATGCTTCCGTGATCGGGAAAATCACGTCCGGTCATCCCGGTAAAATTATAATGAATACATCGATCGGGGGCAAAAGAATTTTGGATATGCTGGCCGGTGAACAATTACCAAGAATATGTTAAATTGGAAGATGATTAAACCTAACCAAGCCCTATTTCTGGTTGCATGGCTCTTTATCTTACCTTGCCATCATGCCAAGGCCCAGAAAGAAGACTGGCCGGATAGCCTTTTCGATTATAATCATCCTTTCAATATAACGGTATCCTATGATTTCAATGTATTCAACAAGATGAAGGATGATAAAGAATACATGCCGGCTAAAATAAGTTATTTCCTTCCCGATTCAACATACATTGAAAGATCGATCCGTATACGCCCGCGAGGGATTTCACGAAGAGACATGTGTACGCATCCTCCTTTGAAAATTGAATTTCCCGACTCACTTTACGGCGTAAAACATTTTAATAAATGGGGGAAAATGAAGCTGGTTTCTATTTGCCAGCAGTCTGCGAATTATGATCAGTATATTATTAAAGAATATCTTATTTATAAAGCTTATGAAAAGCTGACCGATATTTCCTTTAAGACCTACCTCGTCAATATAACTTTTATCGATACAGGCTCGAAAAAATCATATACAAGCCCCGGATTTTTCCTTGAGGATATTGATCACCTGGCGAAACGAATGAAAGGAAAGGAAATAGAAACGAATGGCTTAAAGCCAACTGCCTTTGATACGGCCACCTTCGACCTGATGGCTTTATTTCAATACATGATAGGAAATACGGATTGGAACGTCTCCAACCTTCATAACATAAAGCTCATTTCCATAGATAATAAAAAATGGCCCAAGCCCATCCCAGTCCCGTATGATTTTGATTATAGCGGCGTTGTTAATGCGATGTATGCGGTTAATGAAATTCCCGGTCTCGATAATGTAAGGGACCGGTATTATATGGGGATTTGCAGGACTGAAAAATATTATATGCCTGTTATAAAATTATTCAGGGAAAAGAAACAGGAAATTTACGATGTGTTCACGAATTGTAACCGATTGAATGCCTATAATAAAAAAGATGTGATCAGTTACCTGGATTCATTTTACGATATCATTAAAGATGATAAATATATCGGGAAGCGGATTTATGGTAATTGTAATTGAAACATCTTTACAATATAACCGTAATAAAATACGGGACTTTTTAGATTAATATTTTTTGAAAGTAACAATTTTAAATTCAAGTAATTATGTGCAGTACCTGTGGTTGCGGCCAGGGCGATGATGAAGTTAGGATTGCCCTGATCGGTGAGGAAGAAAAATTCGAAGCCGTCCGACATGAACATGATTTTGTCCATATAGCCGGCCATGATCACGACCACCATCATGACCATCACATTCATGACGATCATCATGACCATGAACATACGATCATTTCCGTCGAGGAGGATATTCTTTCCCGGAATAACCTGCTGGCTGAAAGAAACCGGGGTTTCCTGGAAGCCAGGAAGATAACAGCATTAAACCTGGTAAGTTCCCCCGGATCGGGAAAAACAAGCCTGCTTGAAAAGACCCTTGCTGTCCTGAAGCCGGCGCACCCGTCTGCCGTGATCGAGGGAGATCAGCAGACCAGCTTCGATGCGGAAAGGATCCACTCGACAGGCGTCAGGGTAGTCCAGGTGAATACCGGCCAGGGCTGCCACCTGGATGCGCAGATGATCAACAATGCCCTGAAAAAACTTGAGCCGGAACAGGGATCGTTTTTGTTTATCGAGAATGTGGGTAACCTGGTCTGTCCGGCCCTTTTTGACCTGGGAGAAGCGAAACGGGTGGTGATCATTTCCGTCACGGAAGGCACCGATAAGCCGGTAAAATACCCGAATATGTTCGAAACCTCGCAGTTGTGCATCATCAACAAAACCGACCTTTTACCTTATGTCGATTTTGATATAGCCCTGGCAAAAGAATATGCCTTACGGGTAAATCATCATATGGAATTTATTGAAATGTCCGTAAAAACCGGGGAGGGTATACAGGAATGGATTCAATGGCTGGAAGCACTTCCGGGAAGGTCATAAACTGAAAACCTGGACAGCAATTCCTGTAGCCAGGATGATTCCACCGGCCAGGGCATTACTGTATTTTTCCAGAAAATTCAGCCGGATCATTTTTAAGCCTGCCACACTCGCATGCACAACCGCAAGCATGGTCAGTAGGGTAACGGCAGAAAAAATCAGGATTACACCGATCAACCCACTATAGCTGCCCTCTGCAGCCGGGTACATAACCAACGGGATCATGGGTTCGCACGGGCCGAAAACAAAAATGATAAATAGTATCCAGGGGGTCATGCTTTTTGAAGGCTTATCCACATGAACGTGGGAGTGAACACCATCATGAATATGTTCATGCCGGTGCAAAGAACCGTCGGTATGACGATGCCAGTGGGTATGCGGCTTTTTTTTAACGGCTTGCCGGATTCCCCATATCATGTAAACAAGTCCGAAGGCGATCAACAGCCAGGCCGCCATCTTTCCACGGTTACTTTCAAAAAGATTGATGCTGGTAAGACTCCATCCGAGGGCGATTCCTGCCATACCGAGAATAACGGAACTGCCGACATGCCCTATTCCACAGAGAAGGGTGACCATAGTTGTTTTCCTGTACGACCATGACCTGTCTTTTGCCAACACAATGAAAGGTAAATAATGATCCGGCCCCAGGACGGTGTGAAAGAAAGCTACCGAACCGGCCGTTATCAGTAAAATCAGGGTCTGGTTATCCAAGGGTTATCGATTAAATTTCAGCTTCAAATATTATATAATTGAGATTTCTAAAGTATGATTAAAATTAGGAATTCAGCTTGCTTTAAAAAGAAGTTAAAATACCCGGGTTACAACGAGAACGCCAATTGGCAATCGTTTCCAATTAGGCTCTACTCAACAACGGGAGACCATGGCTCAAGGGCCGGGATCCTGTCTATTACCTGGGTTTAAGGCAAGTGCCAACTCATTATAATCTTCCAACCGATTGTCATACTCCTTTTTGTTCAAGCGAAGATTGTATGAGGTAAAACACCCATGTCTGATAAAAAAAGCTGCCTGTGAAGGGCAGCTTTTTTGTCATGTTATCAAGAAGATCATTCCTTAGGGATACGCATTTTATAAAATGTCCTGTAAACGAATACCAATGCGATGGCCAGGAAAACAATACCTACATACGGGGCAGCTGCCCTGAAGTTTTCCGATATGGCAATTTCCATGGCCAGTAATCCGAACAAAGTGGTGAATTTTATGATCGGGTTCAATGCCACGGAAGAAGTATCTTTAAACGGGTCTCCTACCGTATCTCCAATGATAGTCGCAGCATGAAGGTCGGTTCCTTTTTCTTTCAGGTCGACTTCCACCACCTTCTTGGCATTGTCCCAGCAACCGCCGGCATTGGCCATGAATACTGCCTGGAACAATCCGAAGATTGCGATGGATATCAGGTAGCTGACGAAGAATGAAGCCGGGCTGTTCGACATTCCGGGGGCCGAGAAAAAGGCAAAGGCCAGAGCAAAAGAGAATAAAGCCACGAATATATTCAACATACCTTTTTGGGCATATTGCGTGCATATCTTCACCACTTCCTTTGATTTCTCAGTGGAGGCCTTCTGATCGGCATTGGGATCAAGATTAATATTTTTCTTGATATAGGAAACCGCCCGGTAAGCACCGGTTGAAACTGCCTGCATGGAGGCCCCGGTAAACCAGTAAACGACGGCACCGCCGGCTAACAGACCCAGGATAGTATAAGGATTGAGAATATTTAAAATTGTTTCCGGTGCTACCCCGAGTACATTTTTAATGACCAGGATCAGGGAGAAGATCATCGTGGTAGCCCCGACTACCGCGGTTCCGATCAAAACCGGTTTTGCGGTAGCTTTAAATGTATTCCCGGCACCGTCATTGGCTTCCAGGTAATATTTGGCTTTTTCAAAATCCGGCTTAAATCCAAAGTCTCTTTCAATTTCCGGGCCTATATTGGGAATGTTCTCGATCAGCGATAATTCGTAAATCGATTGCGCATTATCCGTAACCGGTCCGTAACTGTCGACCGCAATGGTGACCGGTCCCATTCCAAGCATTCCGAAGGCCACCAGGCCGAAGGCAAACACGGAAGAATAAATCATAAAGTAATCAAGACCCATTGAGCTTGTAAAATAAGCGGCAAACATCAAAACGACGAATATCATGCCTTGCCAGAAGGCGCTGAAATTTCCGGCTACAAGACCGGATAAAATGGTAAGCGAAGCGCCGCCTTCCCTGGAAGCCCTTACTACTTCCTGTACATGGCGGGATTTCGGGCTGGTGAATATTTTGGTGAATTCCGGGATCAGGGCAGCTCCCAGGGTACCGCAACTGATGATGATGGAAATTTTAAGCCATAATTCATTCGGGAGATTCCCGATCATTATTTTACTGACTGCGAATGTCATTATAATGGATAATATGGAGGTAACCCATACCAGCGAGGTCAGTGGCTGTTCAAAATCAATATCATCTTTACCGCTGAAACGTGCCTGGGTAATTAAATTGTTAATCCAGTAAGCCACCACGGAAGTTACGATCATCAGGATACGCATAACAAAGATCCAGGTGATCAACTGTGCCTGGAATTCAAGTTTTACGCCTAACACGATAAATGCGATCAAAGCCACTCCGGTTACCCCGTAAGTTTCAAAACCGTCCGCGGTCGGGCCAACGCTGTCGCCGGCATTATCACCGGTACAGTCGGCTATCACACCGGGATTTCTCGGATCATCTTCCTTGATTTTGAAAACAACTTTCATCAGGTCCGATCCGATATCGGCGATCTTGGTAAAAATACCGCCCGCAATACGAAGCGCACTGGCGCCAAGTGATTCACCGATCGCAAATCCGACAAAACTTGCCCCTGCCAAATCCTCCGGAACAAACAAAAGGATGATCAGCATCATGGTGAGTTCAACGCAAACAAGAGCCACCCCTATACTCATACCGGCCGACAAGGGTATATTAAGCAACTGCAGGGGTTTTCTCCTCAGGGAGGCAAACGCCATGCGGCTGTTCGCCAGGGTGTTCATCCGGATGCCGAACCAGGCTACTCCGTAAGATCCCAGGATACCGATGACGGTCCAGCCGATAATAAGGAGGACATCACCGAATCCTTTCGACTGGAGAAAGCCGAAGTAAAAGGCAACGCATATTGCGATAAAGGCAAACAACAGGATTAAAAACCTACCCTGTTGAAGCAGGTAGGTTTTACAGGTTTCAAAGATTATTTGGGAAACGTCCAGCATGGACTTATGGGCTTTTACATTTTTAACCTGCAGGAATTTCAACAAACCGAAAACCAGCCCTAGTCCGCAAATGATAAAGCCTAACATCAGCCACCCGCGCTGGGTGCCGTTTAGTTCAGGTATTTTTAAATCAGCTTCACTGGCAAAACTTGCGACAGGTACCAGGAAAGCTGCCATCACTGTCATAAAAATCTTCTTCATAACGTGTATTTTGGTTTAACAGATTATATCTAAAAATTTCAATTTACTACATAAAAAATATTAATTCCCGAAAAAACCAGCTTTCACACCCGCGAAAATTATTAATTTCTTAATGATAAAAGACATTTAAATCATTCCCGGGGTAAAACCCGCCCAAAAATAGACCATTTTTCACTGGTTAACAAGAAAATGATTTTGGCGATTTAAAATCTTTTCCGGGTCATTTCAAAGCAAGATTTTCCCTGATAAATGAATCTTTCGAACCTCTTTATTCGTAAAAAAATACAAATAATTTTTTTATGAATACCGCAACCCCCACGCTATTTTTTTTATTAATCCTTATTCCGTTTTCTTTCTTGAAGGCCCAGGAGGATGGCGAAATGCACACACTGGCAGGATCGATCTGTCATTCAGGCGGATATGGCGCCCTATTATTTAAAAGCACTGAATTCAGGGATAAGTCGATGGTGCTGGTCGGAGGCAGGGGAGCATGGGTTATCAACCGCGTGTTCGGCATCGGTTTTGAAGCCAATGGAGTTCTGCCGATCAATACCTATGAAGGGATAGACCCTGACGGATACAATAATGCTTTTCTTGTAGGTGGTTACGGCGGACTTGTTCTTGAGCCGGTGCTTATGTCCAACAAACTGATCCACGTAAATTTTCCCGTAACTGCAGGTGCCGGATGGCTGGGCTATGTAAGGGACTGGGAAGCAACCAACTATCACCCCGGAAGAAATGACCTTTATGATCAGGATATTTTCTGGTACCTGGAGCCTGGTATTTCAATCGAACTCAATGTCACGCGTTTTTTCAGGGCCGATATAGGCGTTACGAAAAGATTTGTACAGGATTTGCAGCTGGTTGATACCGGTTCTTCCGATTTCAGCAAACCCAGCTTTTCGCTGGCCCTGAAATTCGGACGGTTCTGAGTACGGATTTATGTCTGAATTTTGCAAAGGCCATATGACTGTGTCCCCCCCGTCATTATTTATTGGCTTTTAATTTCACAGGTTAACTGCTCATTCGATATATTCGTAAACTCTTTAAGTTGGAAAAGATCAGGGAATATACCGTGGGACAGTTGGCGTTAAGGAACGGTAAAGACAAGGATGAAGTCTGGTGTGCTTACCGCGGTTTCATTTATGACCTTTCCGCTTCCAGGATGTGGTGGGACGGGAAACATTATGAACATTGGGCAGGTCAGGATCTGACAGCAGAATTGCCCGATGCTCCTCATACGGACTCGGTTTTCTCAAAATTCAGGATTGTGGGTAAATTAATTTAGGCACGAGGAATGCATGATATAGAACCTTATTATCGCTGGCTGATGCAGTATGATCCTTCCCGGGATGAGCGATCCCCGTTCTTCCGGAAAGAGTATAACTATGATGTTTATTCCGAGACGATCTATAATTATTATATTGATCCCGCCTGGGATTATATGGGTTCTGAAACGCTGTATCTTAAAATACTTTATACCTCCTACCAGCATGGATTTACCATCATCGAATTTATCGGTGAATGGAACGATGCCATTAATAATGACATCATGTATTTTAAAAGAAATATTGTTGACCACCTTTCGGAATACGGCATAAAAAAATATATCCTGATCGGGGAAAATGTCTTTAACTTCCACGGTTCCGATGATTGTTACTATGAAGAATGGTTTGAGGACATGGAAGAAGGATGGATCGCAGCGCTCAACTTCAGGGACTTTATACAACACGAATGGAAAAAATACCAACTCGATTGCTACCTGAACTGGGGAGGAGAGCTTGAGATTGAAGACTGGAGGACCTTCCAGCCTGTTGATCTTTTCAACAAAGTAGATTCCCTGATCAGGAAAAGGATCTCAATGGAATAAAACTCCGGAATCAAATAGCGGGAATCGAAAATCTGAAATCAAATCCTTCATCCTGGGACAAGGATTTAAAATTCAATGATACCTTTCTATATACGCCAATTCCGGGATCAGGTATTCCCTTCCCGAGCCGACTTCCCGGCAAAGGGCGCGGGTCCTTTTGGATTCCAGTTTTTTATATACTTTCCCCGATAATACAAATTTTTCTCCCGGCCGGATCGATTCCAGGTAAATGGTCTTACCGTTCGATTTTTTATCATAGCGTTTCAGCACCCGGGAAAGGATGATATCGGTATCGGAAGAAGCTTTCGGATTTTCCATGTGGGCACGAAGCGAAGAAAGCACATCCGGCGGGAAATTATCAGTGTTCATCACCGGCTTGATCAGTAATTTGAAATATTCTTTCCAGCTTTCCCCGTGCGGCATAACCCGGCGCCCGTGATGCATATAATTACGCTGGTGCGCCACTTCATGGATATAGGTGATCAGGAATAGATACGGGTTCAGGCTGCCGTTAAGCGTGATCGAATGTGACCGGTCCCTGGGATTGAACTGGTAATCGCCGTGCTTTGATTCACGGGCTTTCGTTATTTTAAAGTGAAAAGGCTTCTGCAACCATAACCGCACAACATAGTCTACTGAATTTTCAGGCACGTATTTCCCAATCACCAGTCTGAACTTTTCCGCTTTTGGATGTATTCTTTTCATTTCGTCCTGAACACCAGCTTTACCGGTGTTCCTTCCAGTTTAAAATTTTCTCTCAACTTGTTTTCAAGGTACCTCTCATATCCCTGGTTGATATCCCGGGGATGGTTGCAAAAAAATGCGATCGTCGGCGTCCGTGATGGAAGTTGGGTCACGTATTTAATTTTTACATATTTTCCTTTAATGGCCGGGGGAGGATATTTCTTTATCGCCTCCAGCATTACCGAATTCAACTCGGAGGTGGTAATTTTCCGGTGAAGATTATCATATACTTCCATCGCCTTTTCCACCGCCTGGTAGATCCGCTGTTTCTTTAATACGGATATAAAAAGAATAGGGATGAAATCCATTGTCCCGAGTTTTTCTCCTATAATTTTCTTTACATGGTTGGCTGTATTCGTCTCTTTTTCAATCAGGTCCCATTTGTTGACCAGAATTACAATCCCCTTTTTATATCGCCGCGCCAGGGCAATAAGATTAACATCCTGACTATCAAAACCTACATGGGCATCATACATGATCATGACTACATCGCAGTCTTCGATGGCCTTTATCGCACGCATAACGCTATAAAATTCAATATCATTCCTGATTTTCGACCGTTTGCGAATGCCTGCCGTGTCGATCAGCATGAATTCCTTTCCGTACAGGTTGTACCGGGTATTGATCGCATCGCGGGTGGTGCCTGCTGTTTCCGTTACGATTGACCTTTCCTGGCCTAACAAGGCGTTTAACAGGGAGGATTTACCTACATTCGGACGCCCTATGATCGCAATCCTGGGCAAGCCGGTGCTTTCGTCCGGCGAATCGTCAGGAATATAATTTTCGACAAGGTCATCCAGCAAATCCCCCGTTCCCGATCCGTTCACCGAGGAAACCGGGTATAACTTTTCAAAACCGAGGGAATAAAATTCTCCTGAGGAAAGAGAAAGAGCTGAATTATCCGCTTTATTCACGATCACATAAACAGGTTTATTCGTGGTTCGGATAACATTGGCAAATTCCTTATCAAATTCCGTTACCCCCTGACGGATATCCACCATGAAAAAGATAACCGAAGATTCTTCCATGGCGATTTCAATCTGGGTTTTTATCGCTTTTTCAAAGATATCCTCCGAATCCTCAACAAATCCCCCGGTGTCAACCACGGTAAAATGACGGCCGTTCCATTCGCAGATACCGTATTGACGGTCCCTGGTGACGCCACTGGTATCATCCATAATAGCCTGTTTTTTTTCTATCAGCCGGTTAAAAAATGTGGATTTACCTACATTGGGCCGCCCGACGATCGCCACTATATTTGCCATCCGTTTCCTAACATGAATAAGAGGGGCAAATTTATATAATCTTCGCCAGATCAGAGTGCCAAATTTTCCCCGCGCAGCTATTTCATAAGTTTTATTTTCAAAGGAAACACCATCACCTTGCCTGTCAGGAGTTTCAAAAAATTTTACTCCGATTTTTATATCCGATGTATTATCCATATAATTGCGATAGGAAAACTATGTAATAGGCTTTATGCGATTATCGACAAAAACATTATATGGAACCAGGCTGATGTTTGAACTGGCGCTGAATTATAACAAAGGAGTAATGCGATTGGGAGATATGGCGAGGAACCAGGGGCTTTCGGAAAAATATTCCGAACAGATAATCAGCCTTTTAAAAGGAGCTAACCTGGTAACAGCACAACGGGGAGCTGAAGGGGGTTATGTTCTCTCCCGACCGGCTTATAATATCAGTATGAAGGAAATTGTTGAGACCCTTGAGGGCTCATTATCGATGATCGATAAAGAAGAAACGATCGGGCAAAACGATAGCAGCCAATTCATCAATTTCAGGGTTTGGGAGAAACTATCCAGGAAAATCGGGGAAACATTAATGGAAATTACATTGGAAGACCTGGTGAATGACTTTATCAACCGTTCTTCCGAATTGAATTATGAAATTTAAAATCGGCAGTCAGTATGAAAGTGGCAGATAATATAACTGAATTGATCGGAAATACGCCCATGTTAAGGCTTAACAAGCTAACCGAGGGCCTGAATGCTGAAATATTGCTTAAACTCGAATCCTTTAATCCTCTTTCCAGCGTTAAGGACCGGATCGGCCTGGCAATGATAATCGATGCCGAAAAGAAGGGATTGCTGAACAAGGATTCGGTAATTATTGAACCCACGAGCGGAAATACCGGTGTTGCGCTGGCATTTATTGCAGCGGCCAGAGGCTACAGACTCATTCTCACAATGCCGGAAACCATGAGCATAGAGCGAAGGAAGCTCTTGAAGGCCTTCGGCGCAGAACTGGTATTGACGGAAGGAGCTAAAGGTATGAAAGGGGCGATCGATATGGCAGAAACCCTTTTAAAGACCACTCCCAACGCTTTTACCCCGCAGCAATTTGAAAACCCTGCCAATCCGGAAATACACAGGAAGACCACCGGCGCCGAAATATGGAAAGATACGGAAGGGAAGGTGGATATACTTGTGGCTGGCGTAGGAACCGGGGGATCGCTCACAGGCATTGCGGGATATATAAAGGAGAAAAATAAGAAATTCAGGGCTATCGCCGTGGAACCCGAAGATTCCGCTATCCTGTCGGGGGATCGGCCGGGCCCGCATAAGATACAGGGTATTGGGGCCGGTTTTATTCCCAAGATACTGAATACGGCATTGATTGATGAGGTAATCAGGGTAAAGCATGTCGATGCAGGAGCAACTTCCAGGCGTCTGGCCAAAGAAGAGGGAGTATTGCTCGGAATATCGGCCGGAGCTAATGTTTGGGCTTCCCTGCAGGTGGCTTCAAGACCGGAAAATAAAGGGAAAACAATCGTAACCATCGGTTGTGATACCGGTGAACGATACCTGAGTACGTGGCTGTTTGATGAAAGTGATATTTGATTTGTTCAATAATCTGTTAGACCACGTACTTCATCCTTTCTAATACTTGTAAAAAACAATTCAAATAATAAAATGAAAGAAACAACACTTGCAAATGCATCATTCGAAACGCTCGCCCTGCATGCGGGACAGGCGATTGACAAAGACACGCAGTCCAGGGGTGTGCCGGTTTACCGGACCAGTTCGTATGTTTTCAGGGATACCGAACATGCGGCTAATCTCTTTTCCCTGAAAGAACTGGGAAATATTTACACGCGGATTATGAATCCCACCCAGGATGTGCTGGAAAAAAGACTGGCAGCCCTGGAAGGCGGCGCAGCCTCCCTGGCACTCGCGTCAGGTACTTCCGCCATTTATTATTCCATTATCAACCTGGCCCGGGCAGGGGATGAAATTGTTTCTGCCCATAACCTGTATGGCGGTACCTTCACGCAATTTGATTCCATTCTGCCGCAACTGGGGATTACCACCCGCTTCGTGGACCCGGCTAAACCGGAAAACTTTGAAAAAGCCATCAACGACAAAACCAGGGCCGTGTTTATTGAAACGATTGGAAATCCCGCCCTGGACGTTACCGACATTGCCGCGGTATCGGAAATTACCCGTAAGCATCATCTGCCTTTGGTTGTTGATTCCACCTTTACTTCGCCATTTCTCCTCAAACCCCTGGAATACGGCGCTGATATTGTCATTCATTCCCTTACCAAATGGATCGGCGGTCATGGCACGGCCATCGGCGGCATCGTGGTAGATTCCGGGAAATTTGACTGGACGGACCCGAAATTTTCTTTATACAATGAACCGGACAAAGGCTATCATGATCTTCGTTTTGCCCATGACCTTGGTCCCTTATCCCCGCTCGCTTTTATCCTCCGTATGAGACTTGTGCCTTTGCGAAACCTGGGTGCGGCCATCTCTCCCGACAATGCATGGATATTTTTACAGGGTCTTGAAACCCTGGCGCTACGGATGGAAAGACATTCTCAGAATGCCCTGGAGGTGGCGAAATACCTGAAAAACCATCCCAAGGTATCCTGGGTGCGATACCCGGGCTTGCCTGATGATCCGACCTTTCCGGTCGCTTCGAAGTACCTGAAAAAGGGTTTCGGCGGAATGGTGATTTTCGGGATTAAGGGAGGTAGTTCCTCGGGGAGAAAATTCATTGAATCCCTGGATCTTTTTTCTCACCTTGCGAATGTGGGTGACGCAAAAAGTCTTGCTATTCACCCGGCAACAACCACTCACTCCCAGTTGTCTGAAGAGGCCCTGTTATCGGGGGGAATCACACAGGACCTGGTCAGGCTGTCGGTAGGCATAGAAAGTATTAAGGATATTCTTCACGACCTGGAACAGGCTTTGGAAAAAGCATGACAAGTGATTTTAGAATATAATTACAGGTTAATTTTGCCTTGCTGAAAACCGATCGATTCATGAAGGCAAAAAAAGCGAGACTTTATTTTTTAGGCCTTACGCTTTTATTGGCGATTGCTTTATTGATGCACCTGATGTCCATCATGGTAAGCAGTATTATTTTCGCAGGAGGTTTGCTTTTTTTCGGTATTCTGTCACAGGGTTTCAGGCGGCAATAAAAATGTTGGCTGTAAAGTTTCATTTATAATATGAAATTGAATTGTTTTAAATTATCCCGAATTTTGAAAAAATCATTGCCTCTGAAAATTTTTTTATACGGTTGAGGGATATATAAATAAATTATATCCAGCGTGCAGGTTAAAAATCCTGCGACCATTTTTTATTTTATTAAACAACCGATTTAATTGATTCAAAATGCAAAATCTGAAACAAAATAAGTGGCATAAATCATTCTTTAACGATTTAGCGGTAGAAATGTGGAATCATGCCATTCCGGAATCTTATACCCGCCTGGAGGTAAACTATATTAAAAGTTTTATTGCCTGGGGTAAGAAAATCAGCATCCTGGATATCCCCTGCGGGTCAGGCCGCCTGGCGATCCGGCTTGCAAGTTCAGGAAACCGGGTGACGGGCATTGATATTTCCGGCGAAAATATTGCGCTCCTGAAAAAATCCACCGCCAGGAAAAACCTTCCGGTCGATGCCATTCATGCCGACCTGCTAACTTATACCTTGAAGGGAAAATTTGAACTGGCAGTCTGCATGGGAAACAGCTTCGGATATTTCCCTGAAAACAAAATGAGGATCTTTACGGGAAAAGTTTTCAAAGCATTAAAGAGCGGCGGACAATTCCTTATCAACACGGGTATCCTGGCGGAAAGTATCCTGCCGAACCTGGAAGAAAAAAGCTGGTATGAAGTGAACGGCATTTTTTTCCTGATCGAAAATTTCTACCAGGTTCAGGGCCGTGTTCTTAAAACGGAAATGACATTTATTAAAGACGACCGGGTAGAAAGGAAGACTGCCTGGCAATATATTTTTACGCGGGAAACAGTTTCAAACATATTGAAAGACGCTGGTTTTAAAAGCATACAGGTATTTAATGGATTGAACGGCGACCTTTATAAAGCCGGTGATCCGCAGGCGAAAATGGTTACAATGAAATAACCGGTCCTATAGTTTTCCAAGGATTGTATTCATGGACACCTTTTCCAGGATTGTCTTTTTCAGGTCGCTGATGGATACCCGCATCTGTTCGGTTGTATTCCTTTCCCGGATGGTAACGGTTTCATCATCACGGGTCTGGTGGTCGACGGCTATACAAAAGGGAGTACCGATGATATCCTGCCGTGCATATCTTTTACCGATGGATGAGGAATCTTCATAAATGGTATTGAATTCCCCTTTCAGATCTTCAAAGATTTTCTGCCCGATTTCCGGCAATCCGTCTTTTTTAACCAGGGGAAAAACAGCGGCTTTCACGGGAGCCAGGGCGGGATGAATATCCATGTAGGTCCTTTTTTTAACCTGACCTTCTTCATTCACTTCTTCTTCCTTATAGGAATTACTGAGTACCATCAGGCAGAGCCGGTCGAGGCCGGCAGAGGTTTCAATCACGAAAGGAACGTAACTTTTATTGATTTCGGGATCGAAGTACTGGATCTTCTTCTTCGAAAATTTTTGGTGATTGCCGAGATCGAAATCGGTCCTGGAATGAATACCTTCCACTTCCTTGGAACCGAAGGGGAAAGTATATTCGATGTCAACGGCCGCATTGGCATAGTGGGCCAGTTTTTCATGATCGTGAAATTTAAGCCGGACAGCGGGGATCCCAAGTGCCTGGTGCCATTTCATGCGTTTTTCCTTCCAGAATTTGTACCACTCCATTTCTTCTCCCGGACGGATGAAAAACTGCATTTCCATCTGTTCAAATTCCCTCATGCGGAAGGTGAATTGCCGGGCCACGATTTCATTCCGGAATGCTTTTCCTACCTGTGCGATACCGAAAGGAATTTTCATGCGGGCGGATTTCTGAACATTCAGGAAATTGACAAATATTCCCTGGGCGGTTTCCGGGCGAAGGTAAATCAGGCTGGCATCATCCGAAACGGAACCGATCTGCGTTGAAAACATAAGATTGAATTGCCTTACTTCTGTCCAGTTGGCAGTTCCGGATAAAGGACACTTGATATTTTCACGAACGATAAGATCATAGATCCCCTTTAAATCTTCCTTTTCCAGAAGCTTGTTCATTTCATGGATCAGGGCCTGTCCTTTTTCCGCCTGGCCGGCAGCTTCATATTCGGCCGCCTTGTCTTCAATCAGCTGGTCGGCACGATATCGTTTTTTTGAATCCTTGTTATCGATCATCGGGTCGTTAAAACTATCTACATGACCTGAGGCCGACCAGGTGGTAGGATGCATGAATATGGCAGCATCCAGCCCTACAATATTCTGGTTCAGGCGTGTCATGGCCTGCCACCAGGCAGACCGGATATTATTCTTCAATTCCACTCCGTATGGGCCGTAATCGTACACGGCCTGCAAACCGTCATAGATCTCGCTGGAAGGAAATACAAAACCATATTCCTTGGCATGAGAAATGATTTTTTTCAACTCCACATTGTCATCCGGGCGGGTAATATTATTCGTCATATTTAAATGGCTTAACCTGAAACATGAATTGCGAAAATAGCATTAAAATCGGAATAATCCGGACGACCGATTGAATTGTTGACCCTGCCTTTTTTCACTTTTAAAACCGTAACGAAACCGCATCAAGGCTTTTTATTGTCCCGACCATTGTAATTACATCGCCTAAGCGGAGCCGCGTATAACCATGTGAAATGATCATCTGACCTGCCCTTTTCACCGAAAGAACAATCAGGTCGGGAGGAAGCCGCAGGTCCCTCAGGTAGATTCCGTGAAGGTCCGGATTCCGGATCTCGATGTCGCGGGTATCCTGATCTTTTTGCATACCCAGCAGGAGAGAGGTGGCCTGTGGAGAACGCACGAAGTGATCCATCAGGCTGACAATGGCTGTGGAAGGTTCAACGATAAGGGCCCCGAGGCTGTGGAACTTTTCAAAATTGACACGGTCATTCAATCTTACGATCAGGTCTTTCGTGCCGTAGTGCTGGTAAGCCAATTCACACACATTAATATTTTCCTCGTCCGTCAGGAGGGTAATGAATGCGCTTACATTGCCGGCTCCGATCTTATCCAGATTTTCAATATTGACGGCATCAATGTAAATCACTTCCGTACCCGGTACTGGATTGTCCTTATATTCCGGTTCACAGGTTATGATCCGTGTTTTCCACCCGTTGGATTGCAACTGGCGAGACAGGGCTACCGCCTGGTTTTCATAACCGAAGATCAGTGCTTCGCGGATGCCGTCATATTCATATGGTTGGGCACGGGATCTGTCCTCCTTGACATATTTTAACGCCCATTTAAAAAGAGGAGGCCCAAGGAATTGATTGATGATTATAACGGAGATGATGACGGTGGCAAATTCCGGACCCCAGGAAGGGAATTCATCAGCGACCACGGTGGCGAGTCCCAGCGAAACCCCTGCCTGGGTGATGTATGGCATCCAGGCGACCTTGCTATGAGCGTGAGGATCTTTGGAAAGCATCCCCCCCGCCACCGAGCCGAAGATAACGGTGGCAAAACGGATAAAGAATATAAATAAAGTAGTCACCCATACAATCGATAATACATCGATTCGCATGGTGGCGCCGGTATAAGTAAAGAAAATGGTGTAGATAAACGGGCCGGAGTCCTGAATGATACGGAGAAACTCGGCGCGATACTTCGTATAATTGGTAACGATGAAACTGCCCATAATGCAAATAACAAGCGGTTCGATCAGTATTTTATGATGAAACCTCAGAGCTGAAAAATCACCGGCCCAGTAGGAAAGCCTGTAAATAAAATAACCGGATAAAAGGATCAGCGAGGTCTTCAGGTAAATCCGGATTTTTATGCTGAGAATAAATTTTAAAAGGAATGAAAAAAGGTAACCGATGGCGAACGATAACAGGATCTCGGCTAACGTAATTAAAGTAGATATGAAATTAAACTGGTTTCCATTCAGCAATGTGGTGGAAAATGAAATCACCACGCCGAATAGAATGATCACCAGGAAATCCTTCGCCACGGTAACCCCCATAACAGTTTGGGTGAAAGGACCTTTTGCACGTAGTTCCTTGATCACGGCAATCGCGGATGCCGGTGAACTGGCCACGAAAATAGCTCCCGAGATCAGGGATATGGCAATTTTTTCGGCGACATTTTTATCTTTCATGAAAGGAATATATCCGGCGATCAGGTAAACGATAGCCGCCCCCGCAAGGAATTGTACCGTCAGCTGTGCTACGGTCATCCATTTTATGCTGTGGATCCTGCTTCGCAGTTCACTTAAATACAGTTCCGAACCGGCGGCAAAGGCGATAAATGCAAGGGCAAAGTCGTTGATAAACATGAGCCGTGTCCTGGATAGATCGGGGATAAGGCCCGAAACAAAAGGCCCCGAAAGTATCCCGATGAATAGCAAGCCGGTGATATAGGGCAAATGGATTTTCTGAAACAACTTCGACAACCGGCTCGAAGAAACGGCAACAATACCGAAGCCTGTCAGTAGCAACAGTATTTCTATGTATTCGTGATAGGAGTTGTTGTTCATGCTTTGGCTGGGGTCTCAGAATGTGCAGTGAAAGATACTAAAAAGAATTCCGGGAAAAAATTAATCGTTTGAATTTACAGGTTAAAGAATACCATGCAGATTCAGGAGAAATTCCCTGAGGGCCTTGTAATCGCTGGATAAAGGAAATGATTTTTTTTCTTTTGCCAGAATGGACTTCAGGGTATGGGGAAAAGTAATCGGGCCATTAATAATCTTTTCAATACTGTCATAAAATTTTGCAGGATGGGCCGTCGACAGGAAAATGCCATTGATATCTTCATTGCGGAAGATCAATTCATCATGAATGCCCATGTAGCCGATCGCCGAATGAGGGCAAAGCAGGTAATCATAGTCTTTATAAATTTTAAGGATGGTCTTCCTGGTTAATGAGTCCGAGTAGGCATATCCCGATATTTCGTTTTTCAGGGATTCGTATCGCTGACCATAAAGTTCCAGTATTCTTGGAAAATTACTGGGATTGCCGACATCCATGGCATTGGATATCGTTTTCACGGAAGCCTTGGGAGTAAATTTTCCCGTAGCAAGGTACCTGGGAACAGTATTATTGGCGTTGGTAGCGGCTACAAAACCGGCTACCGGTAATCCCATTTTATGGGCCAGAACACCTCCGCATAGGTTTCCGAAATTTCCGGAAGGAACGGAGAAGACCACCGGTTTGCTTTTATCCGGTATTTTCCCGTAAGCATAAAAGTAATAAAAAGTCTGCGGTATCAGCCGTGCCAGGTTAATGGAATTGGCGGAGGTAAGCTGAATGGCTTTGCTGAGCTCCTCGTCGAGGAAGGCCTGTTTTACCATGATCTGGCAATCGTCAAAAGTGCCGTCGATTTCAAGCGCGGTAATATTGCCGCCGAAGGTAGTCAGCTGTTTTTCCTGGAGCTCACTTACTTTTTTGCCGGGGTAAAGTAAAACGACTTTTACATTGGATGAATTAAAGAATGCATTGGCGACGGCACTGCCGGTATCTCCGGACGTAGCCACCAGGATAGTGATCTTACGGTTCTCATTTTCCAGGAAATGTTCAATCGTCCTCGCCATGAATCGTGCACCGAAATCCTTGAAGGCATATGTCGGGCCATGAAACAATTCAAGGGCGAAAATATTTTCTTCGAGTCGGTGCAGGGGGGCGTCAAAGTCGATCGAATCGGAAAGGATTTTTCGGATCGCATTATCGTCAAGCTCGCCGCCTGTCAGTGCACGCGTTACTTCGAGACCGATTTCCTGGAGGTTTAATTTTTCGAGATTATCGATGAATTCACGGCTGACCTCGGGGATGTGCATGGGAAGATAGAGGCCGTTATCTTCCGGCAAACCTTTCATCACGGCCTCGCGAAATGAAACCAATCGGGCATTATGGTTGGTGCTGAAAAACTCCATCTACTGAATAAATCCCAAAATACAAATAACAAACATCAAATAACATCCAATTTTCAAAATTCAAATTCCGGAACAGGGGCCGGTTTTATTCCATTATTAAAGGACCCTTTTGATTTATTTCGGAAACGTAAACTTCGGATTCAATTTTCAGGTCTTCAAATATACGGGCCATTTCCTCCCCGGCTTTTTCAGCGATCCCCCGTCCTTTGCTTAACGCGAAAACGGAAGGCCCCGATCCGGAGATCCCGCAACCCAGCACGCCGGTTTTCAAGGCTGCCTGTTTAACCTGTTCAAATCCCGGTAAGAGGATGGAACGGATCGGTTCTACGATATGGTCGACCATGGAACGGCCCAGGAGCTCGAAGTCACCTGAGTACAAAGCTGCTATGAAGCCACCCACATTGCCCCATTGGCGGATCGCATCTTTCAGGGTAATTTCCTTTTTCAGGATCCCTCTGGCATCCTTGGTCTTGATTTCAATTTGCGGATGAACCACGGTGGCGTATAAGCCGGGCAGGGGAGGTAACTTTACAACATCCAGGGGATCATAGCTTCGGATCAGGATGAAGCCGCCCAGGAGGGACGGGCCCACATTATCAGCATGGGCAGAGCCACAAGCCACGCGTTCCCCCTCCATGGCAAAGGGCAGTAATTCTTCTTTTTTCAAGGGTCGCCCCAGCATTTCGTTCGCAGCAAAAACACCCGCCACAGAGCTGGCAGCGCTTGAACCCAGGCCGCTTCCCAGGGGCATCTTTTTCTGTAACCGGATATCAAATCCCTGTTTTGTATTCAGATGTTCAAGTAATCTGCTGATCACAACAGTGGCCGTATTTTTTTCAGGATCATAGGGTAGCTGCCCTTCGTCACCTGAAATGGAAGTAATCCTGAGTTTTTCTGAATTGTTTTTGGTCAGGATGATTTCATCCCCCGGTTCGCTCACCGCAAAACCCAAAACATCAAAACCACAGGCCACATTGGCTACCGTAGCTGAGGCAAATACCTTTATGGACTCCATTATACTTATTGAATGCAGGTTAAGGCAAAGAATTCGCAATACTAATGATCTCCGCAAAGACCCCCGCAGCAGTAACTTCTCCTCCGGCCCCGGGACCCTTGATCACCAGTGTCCTATCCTTGTACCGGGTGGTGGTAAAAGATATCATATTGTCGCTGCCCGACATCGAATAAAGCGGATGATCGGGCCCAACCGAAGTTAATCCTACTTTCGCTTTTCCTTCTTCCAGGGTAGCCATAAAGCGCAAACGCTTTCCTTCCTTTTCCGCCTTTTCCCGGAGTTTGTCGAAATGCCCGTCATATTTTTTCAATTCCATGAAAAATTCATCCACGGAATTCCTGGCAAAACAGGATTCCGGAAGCAGGGACTCATTCTTTACCTCCGATATTTCCATTTCATAACCGACTTCACGCGAAAGGATCAGGATTTTCCTCACTACATCCATTCCGTTCAGATCGTTTCTCGGATCCGGTTCCGTATACCCTTTTTCTTTTGCTTCCATAACCACCTCGCTGAAAGGTTTTGAACCGTTGAAGGTATTGAAGATGTAAGATAAGGTTCCCGACAATACCCCTTCTACTTTCATGATCCAGTCGCCACTGATTTTCAGGTCCTTTAATGTTGTAATCACCGGTAATCCGGCGCCCACATTGGTTTCATAAAGAAATTTAACTCCTTTCTTCCGGGTCAGCCGGTAAAGCCGGTTATAGATTTCCAACGGGCCGGAACTGGCCAGCTTATTGGGAGTGGATATGGAAATGGAATTATTCAGAACATTCTCATACGTATCTACAACGACCTGGCTCGCGGTACAATCCACAAACACACTATTAGGAAGGTTCATATGTTGCATCATTTCAACAAAGTGAAGAATATTGGCTGCCTCTCCCTGGCTATCGAGCAGTGCATTCCATTTTTCCAAATCGATGCCGTCACGGTCGTAAAACATTTTCCGGCTGTTGGTGATCCCTGCCAATTTGAACTGGAGGCTGTGTTCTTTCTTGAGGTAATCCTTCTGTTGCAATATCTGTTTGAGTAAGGTACTGCCGATCAATCCGGTTCCTGCAATATAAAGGTTAACCGTTTTGACATTGGAGAGGAAAAACGCTTCGTGCAAAACCGTCAGCGCTTTGGTGAGATCAAAATAAGAAATTACAACCGAAAGATTTAATTCGGAAGATCCTTGTGCGATGGCAATTACGTTGATCCCGTTTTTCCCCAGTGCGTCGAACATCTTACCGGCAATTCCCGGTGTCTTTTTCATATTCTCACCGATGATAGCCACTACGGAAAGACCGGTTTGAACGGCCACCTTATCGATTTTTTCCGCTTTGATCTCTTTCTCGAATTCTTCTTCAATCGCAGCCTTTGCGGCAATACTGTCTTCGGGTGAAATGGCGAAACAGATGGAGTGTTCCGATGATGCCTGCGTGATGAGGATGATGCTGATATTTCTTGTTGCCAAAGCGCTGAAAAGCCGGGAGGCCACACCGGGGACTCCTACCATTCCGCTTCCCTGGAGATTAACCAGCGCTATATTTTCAATGGATGAAATTCCCTTAATCAGGAATTCTTTTTTCTCCGAAAGTTCACTGATGATCGTTCCCTGGAAATCAGGATTGAATGTATTCTTGATCCGAAGGGGGATTTTTTTTGAAAAGGCCGGTTGCAGGGTCGGAGGATAAATTACCTTGGCGCCGAAATGGGACATTTCCATGGCTTCGATGTAGGATAATACCGGCTGTGAAAATGCCTCCCGCACTTTCTTGGGGTCGGTGGTAAGCACACCGTCGACATCCGTCCAGATCTGGATTTCGGAGGCATTAAGCGCGGCCCCGAACAGGGCGGCTGTGTAATCCGACCCGCCTCGTCCCAGCGTTGTTGTTTCCCCTTTTAATGTAGATCCGATAAAACCGGTAACCACCTGGAGTTTTTCATGCATCTCAAAATACCGGTCTATATTTTCATAGGTAATGGCTTCGTGAACTTTCGCATTACCGAAGTTATCATTCGTTTTGATCAGTTGCCGGGCATCCAGCCACTCGGAGGGAATCCCCAACTGGTTCAGGTAGGCGGCGATGATAAGGGATGAAAATCTTTCGCCGAAACTGAGACCCAGGTCGAGAGTGCGCAGGGAAAGTTCTTTTAACAGGTAAACGCCGTGCAGAAGATCTTCCAGGTTATTAGTAAGGAACTTGAGCTGGGCAATTACACTGCTCTGGGATTTTATGTGGATGAGCTCCTTGATGGTGTTGATATGCAGATTGATGATCTGTTCGGTGATCTTTTTATAATTTTCATCATCCATAGCTGCAATTCTTCCGGCCCCGACAAGATCATTGGTGACGCCCTTCATGGCGGAAGTGACCACTACGATCTTTTCTCCCGAAGCCAGTTGATTTTTGATAATATCAGACACCCGGCGGATGGTGTCCGCACTTCCTACCGAGGTGCCGCCGAATTTGAGAACTTTCATGAATGGTAAAATCAGGGAACAAAAATGTAAAAAAATCCAGTCAACTTGAAAAAGCGCTTCAATTTAACTTGAAAAAGCTATAGAAAGAATAATTCTGTTGATTTCTGTTTTTAATATTAAGAATCCGGAAGTCAGAGGTCCGTGATCCTCAGACCGCTGACCTCTCCACAATTAATGTTATACGGTGCATCGGAAAATGAAATTTCGTTTTTTATTACAGATCTTTCGCCCGGTTCCAGTATTCGTCCATTTCTTCGAGTGTCATATCCGTCAGTTTTTTTCCTTCTTTCATGGTTTCGTTTTCCATATACTGAAAGCGCTTGATGAATTTTTTATTCGTCCTTTCAAGCGCCTCTTCAGGATCGATGGAAATAAAACGGGCATAATTAACGAGTGAAAACAAAAGGTCCCCGAATTCATTCATCACCTTCCCTTTTTTTTCTTCATCCTGCCGGTAGGCATCATATTCCTCATGAAATTCTTCCATTTCCTCCTTCACTTTCTCCCAGACCTGTTCTCTTTTTTCCCAATCGAATCCCGCGCCCCGGGCTTTTTCCTGGATGCGGATGGCTTTGACCAGGGCAGGCAATGAAACAGGCACTCCGCTTAACACTCCGGATGTACGGGCATCTTTGCGGCTGTTTTCTTTTTCGTCCAATTTGATCTTTTCCCAGTTTTTCTTTACATCCTCTTCATCCTTTACGTTCACCTCGCCATAAATGTGAGGATGCCTGCGAATCAGTTTCTCACATATCCCGTTCAGGATATCCGTGATGTCGAATTCATTTTTTTCGGACCCTATTCTGGCGTAAAATACCATGTGAAGCATCAGGTCGCCCAGTTCACCTTTCATTTCCTCCCGGTTCCCGTCGAGAATGGCATCCGACAATTCGTACATTTCTTCGATGGTCAGGGATCGCAGGCTTTCAAAGGTCTGCTTCCTGTCCCACGGACAATTTTCCCTGAGCTCATCCATGATCGTTAAAAGCCTGTCAAAGGCATCCAGCTTTTCTTTCCTGTTTTTATCCACGGTCGTTTTAATGTCGGGCATAGTGAGTGATTATTTATTGTGTAACCTTATAAATATACTCCGCGTTATTTAAATATAAATTAATTTTAAATAAAAGCGATTGAGAAAAAATAATACGTCATTTATCCGTAAAATGGCTACTATTGCTTATCGTTATAATGGTTTTTGATGCTGAAGGATGAAAATTATTAGCAGTATTCACCGGCTCATGTTCGATATTTTCTTCTCATTTAATAATAATATTTCGTGACACTGATAAAATCTGTTTCAGGAATCAGGGGCATTATCGGAGGCAGGTCTGGAGATAACCTGACCCCGGTAGATATAGTAAAATTCACAACGGCATTCGGTGACTGGACGAAAAAAACCACCGGATCCGCGAAGATCATTTTGGGGAGGGATGCAAGACCCACCGGCGAAATGATAGCCGGGTTGGTGCGATCCACCCTGATGGCCCTGGGTATTGAAGTGATCGACATTGATCTTACCACTACGCCCACGGTTCAGATCGCCGTATGCGATGAAAAAGCGGGAGGAGGCATTATGATTTCGGCCAGCCATAACCCGGTACAATGGAATGCGCTGAAACTACTGGGCAAAACGGGCCAGTTTCTTTCACCGGAAGAAGCGGCGGAAGTTTTTAAGCTGGCAGAAGAACTAACCTCTGAATTTGCTACCACAGGAAAACTGGGTCGTTACCGGCGCGTCGATGATTATCTTGAAAAACACGTTGATAAAATCATGAAGCTTCCCCTCGTGGATGTGAATGCGATCCGGGAAAGGAACTTCCGGATCGTTATCGATTGCGTCAATTCTACCGGCGGCCTCGCGGTACCACTGTTATTAAAAACACTTGGCGTTCAGAAAATTACCGAAATGTATTGTGAAGTGAACGGCCAGTTTCCCCATAATCCGGAGCCCTTACCTGAAAATATTACGCATATATGTTCTGAAATAAAAGCCGGGAATTTTGATCTGGGGATTGTGGTCGACCCGGATGTGGACCGCCTCGTACTGGTCACAGAAGACGGCAACCCGTTCGGAGAAGAATATACGCTGGTAGCGGTAGCCGATTATGTATTGTCGGTTAAAACCGGGGTGACCGTTTCGAACCTTTCTTCTTCCAGGGCACTGAAAGATATAACCTTAAAGAAAAAGGGAAAATACTTTCCTTCACCGGTAGGAGAGGCCAATGTAGTGGCTGTAATGAAAGAAAAAAAAGCGGTTATCGGCGGTGAAGGGAGCGGTGGAGTTATTTATCCTCCCCTGCATTTCGGGCGCGATGCTCTTGTCGGCATTGCATTGTTCCTGAGTCACCTGGCGAGATTCGGTAAATCGGCCTCCCTGCTTAGGGCGACATACCCGAATTACCATATATCAAAAAACAAGATCGAACTTAATCCTAAAATCGATATTGATAAGATCCTTGATGAAATTAAAAATAAATATAAAAAATTCGAGATCAATACGATGGATGGAATCCGGATCGATTTTGACAATGAATGGGTCCATCTGCGGAAATCCAACACCGAACCGGTTATCCGGATCATTGCCGAATCGGATATGGAGTCCAAGTCGCAATCACTGGCACAAAAATTAATTTCAGATATACGGGAAATTATTGCTGATAACAACGAGTCATGAGAGTTTACCTCGATAATGCGGCAACCACCCGCCCGGACCCGGAGGTAATTGAAGCCATGATGCCTTACCTGTCGGATCATTTCGGGAATCCATCCTCCATTCACTCTTACGGCAGAAAATCGAAAGCCGCGATCGAAATGGCGCGGAAAACTGTTGCACAATTAATCGGGGCGGCCCCGCCGGAAATTTATTTTACTTCCGGGGGAACAGAGGCGGATAATACGGCGCTATATGGACTGGTAACCACTTTCGGGATTAAAACCATAATCTCTTCGCCTCTCGAACACCATGCGGTGCTACATTCCATCGAATATCTTGGATCTTCAGGGAAGGTAAATGTTCTTTTTCTCGATGTCAATGAAAAGGGAGAATTCGATGATCATCAGCTGGAGGCCTTATTGAAGGAAAATCCTTCTTCACTGGTAACCCTTATGCATGTGAATAATGAGACCGGGAATATTACCGATATCCGGAGGGTAGGTGAACTATGTGCGGAATATAAAAGTTATTTTCATTCCGATACCGTTCAGTCTATGGGAAAACTTCCGCTGGATACCCGCCAGGTGAAAATAAATTCCCTGGCCGGATCGGCGCATAAATTTCACGGTCCCAAGGGAACTGGTTTTCTGTACGTCAATGGATCGGCCAAAATAAAACCTTTTATGCACGGTGGTGGCCAGGAAAGAAACCTGCGATCCGGGACCGAAAATGTAGCCGGCATCGTAGGCCTGGCCAAGGCGCTGGAAATAGCGGTAAATAAAATGGAAGAAACGGCAAATACCCTCCAGTCCATGAAGGACCGTATGATCAGCAGGCTGAAAAAAGAAATTCCAGGCGTTCAGTTTAATGGTTTTAGCGATGATCCGGTTAAAGGCTTATACAATATTTTAAATGTCAGCCTTCCCCCTGACGATAAATTGGATATGCTTCTTTTCCAGCTTGACCTGAAAGAAATTGCAGCCTCCGGGGGATCAGCCTGTGCAAGCGGGGCCCTGCAGGGTTCGCATGTGCTGAATGCCATGAAAGCAGACCCGGAACGTCCGGTCGTCAGATTTTCATTCAGCCGTTTTAATACAACTGAAGAAATTGATTTTGCCTGCGATACTCTTGCCGATTTAATTCATCATCATTAGTACTTATCCCACCTTATAAATTTATGAGCTATTTATTGGTTCCCAAGCTAGTTACGACCCCCTTAGCCTCGAGAAGCTGATAATTCCGCAAAAGGTAAGGGTATATGAAATAAATGGCCCGTTATTTTTTGGTGCCGCTAATCAGTTTAAGGAAACAATGGAGGTTTTGGAAGAACATCCGGCCGTATTAATCCTCCGTATGCGTAATGTCCCGTTTATTGATGCTACCGGCATCAATAACCTAAAAGAAGTTATCAGGGATTTTACCGCAAAAAAACAAAAGTCATTCTTTCCGGTGTTCAGGAATCACTTTATAATGATCTGGATAAATTTCGGATTATATTTATGGTAGGGAAGAGAAATATTTGTCCCGATATTAGAAGTGCCCTTCGACGGGCGACCGAGATTATTGAAAATGGGAAGCATGGTTAGTTTTTTAACCAGAACTTTGTCAGGAGTTTATCTAAACCGATTATTTAAAAAATGAAACTCGATTTATTCCAGGTTGACGCTTTTGCCAGTGAAGTTTTCAAAGGAAACCCTGCCGCGATTGTACCACTTGAAAAATGGCTGGATGACAGGATTATGCAGAATATTGCAACGGAAAATAATCTTTCTGAAACTGCATTTTTTACGCAAGAGGGAAATTCATTTCATATCCGGTGGTTTACACCTTTATGTGAAGTGGATCTTTGCGGTCACGCGACGCTTGCCAGCGCCCATGTGATCTTTAAACACCTTGGATATAAAGACAAGGAAATTCAGTTTAAATCGCAAAGCGGGATCCTTAAGGTCTTTATTAATGAAGAAAAATATTACCTCGATTTCCCGTCCTGGGCGGCGAGCCCGGCTCATTTAAATGAAAACCTGGAGGAAATCTTCGGGAAAAACCCTGTTGAAATGTACCATTACCGGGATTTGCTGCTCGTTTATAAAGAGGAAGACTTCATAAAAAAGATGAATCCGGATCTTGCCAGGATGAATGACCTCAAATACCTCGGTTGTATTGTAACGGCTCCTTCAAAGGAATATGATTTTGTCACGCGATTTTTTGCTCCTAATGCCGGGATCCCTGAAGATCCGGCCACCGGTTCGGCCCAATGCACGCTGATTCCTTACTGGGCGGAAAGGCTGGGTAAGAAAAAGATGGTTTCATTCCAGGCTTCTAAAAGAAGCGGTATAATTTACGGCGAGCTGCATGATGACCGCGTATATATCGGCGGTTATGCAAAAGATTATCTAAGAGGTACGATAGATTTATAGTACGAAATTGAAGAACGGAAAAGCGTCCCGGACCGGAAATCAAAAGTCAAAAAACTGAGATCAGAAATCAAAATTCCTTATCAGTGACCCCGGGTCAAAATCAATTTCATGCTATGTATACGCAGGATTTCCATAAATTTTAAATTAGTGAATATCTCCTTACCTTTGCTGTTTGCCCATAAAACCAAACGGAATGACTTACAATCTCCTCAAAGGGAAAAAAGGTATCATCTTCGGGGCCCTCGATGAAAAATCCATTGCCTGGAAAGTCGCCGTCCGTTGCTTCGAGGAAGGCGCCGGCCTTGTACTTTCCAATGCCCCCATCGCCATGCGCATGGGAAGAATCAACGACCTGGCGAAAATGTGTGGGAATGCCCCGGTGATTCCCGCTGATGCTACTTCAGTGGAAGATATTGAAAAATTATATGGACAGACCCGGGAACATTTCGGCTCCGGTGTTGATTTTATCCTGCATTCAATCGGGATGAGCCCGAACGTCAGGAAAGGAAAGGATTACGGCGATCTTAATTATGAATGGTTCCTGAAAACCCTGGATATTTCCGCCTTATCATTTCATAAGATCATGCAAGTAGCCGAAAAAACGGACCTGATGAACGAATGGGGATCAATTCTGGCCTTGTCTTATATTGCCTCACAGAGAACCTTTCCTGATTATTCGGATATGGCACAGGCAAAAGCGGTACTGGAATCCATTGCCCGAAGCTACGGATACCGGTTCGCTCAGAAAAAGAAAGTAAGGGTGAATACCATATCCCAGTCTCCCACCTTTACCACGGCGGGTACGGGAATAACCGGTTTTGATATTTTTTATGAATATGCTCAAAAGATGTCGCCCCTGGGGAATGCAACGGCTGACGATTGCGCCGATTTTTGCGTGGCCATGTTTTCCGACCTGACCCGGAGGGTTACCATGCAAACGCTTTACAACGACGGCGGATTTTCTTCCAGCGGGATAACCGGGGAACTGATCGGCGACCTGGTAAAACGACAGGAAGAGAAAACAGCCGGCGAATAATTTTCATGATTGTTTTTCCAAATGCCAAGATTAATCTCGGATTGAACATCCTCGGGAAAAGAAAGGATGGCTATCATGATATTTCTACCTGCTTTTATCCAATCCCCTGGAAAGATATTCTTGAGATTGTCCCAAACCGGGACAAGGGCGTGAAGATCTTTGTTACCGGGATGAAGATCCCGGGCGGCGAAGATGAAAATCTTTGTGTAAAGGCATTCCGGATCATGAAGAAAGATTTCGACATTCCCGGTGTCAGCATTCACCTCCATAAACAAATTCCGGCCGGCAGTGGCCTGGGTGGGGGATCCTCCGATGCTGCTTTTACCATTACATCGCTGGACAGAATGTTTAATCTTTACCTCGATGAAGCAATATTGAAATGGTATGCGCTTAAGATCGGTTCCGACTGCCCGTTCTTTATTGATAATAAGGCCGGATTGGCATCGGGTAGGGGAGAAGTAAGAGAGGATATTAAGATAGATTTATCCGGAAAATTTATACTTATCGTTTGTCCCGGCTTCGGTATATCCACTTCCGAAGCATACCGGAATATGAAACCGGCTGTCCCGGACATTTCCATCCGGGAAATTATTGAGGGGAAGCCCATGGAAGAATGGAAAGATTATCTTATAAACGATTTCGAAAAATTCGTCTTTACTCAACATCCTGAACTGGAAACATTAAAAAAACAATTGTATGATTCGGGTGCTCTATATGCATCGATGTCCGGATCGGGATCGGCATTTTTTGGGATATTTCATTCACAGCCTGAAACGCTTCCTGAATTTCCGGCGGAATACCGGTTATGGGAAGGTGTACTGTAAAAAAAGCAAGAAGTCGAAATTCCTGTTACGGGCTTTATCCGGTAATTCCCTTTTTCATAACCCTCCATTTATCCTGCTGCTTACGCAACAATGGGTAAATGATCACGGATAAAAGAATAACGAGAGTTCCCAGGTAAAACCCGGCACTCATTTTTTCCTTTCCCCCGAAAATCAGGATAGCGAGGATAATACCGTAAACCGGTTCAAGGTTGACCGAAAGATTAACGACAAAAGCCGAGATCCGTTTCATCAGTTCCACCGATACCGAAAACGGATAAATGGTACACACAAACGCAAGTAAGGAAAGGTAGAGCCAATCCCAGGCGGAAGGCATCTCAAATATTTTTCCGTTTGATATTGCGGAGGAAGAATAAAATATGATAAACAGTGCAGTGACGATGTTGGCCGCCACCATTTCATAAAATGTGATCACATATTCGTTATGACGATGGGTTATTTTGGAATTGATCACAGTGAATAACGCCCCGAAAAATGCCGATACCAACGACATGGCAAGGCCAAGCGCATAACCGAAGTCAAAGTGAAAGATCATATATAAGCCGCCGATTACCAGCACACCCAGGAAAACTTCAAGTAATTCAATTCTTTTTCCTTTCATAACGGGTTCAAGTAGGCTTGTCCAGAAGGAAATGGTGGAAAGGCCCGCGAGCGATACCGAAGCCGTGGATACCCGCGCTGATTCGAAAAACAGGATCCAATGAGCCGCGATCAGAACACCGTTGCCGATCAGCCTGAAAAAATCCTTTTTCCCTACATTAAACCGGAAATTGGCAATGAAAATAATAGCCAGCAGCCCGAACGAGGCAAGCAGTGTCCGGTAAAAAACAAGATCATAAGCGGAGATTTTTATAAGCAGGCCCAGGATGGCGGTAAATCCCCATAAGATAATGATGAAATGAAGCTGCAGGTAATCTTTAAGCTGGCTGTTCAACGTGGAATGAATTTGTATAAAATGATGCCCACAAAAATAAAAATAATGTTTGGAATCCATATGGCAATGGAAGGCTGCATGCCTCCCGCTTCGGCAAAGGATTTACTGAACCAGAAAAACAGGATATAAATAAAGGCAATGAGAAATCCGAGTGCGATCTGGAAACCCGTACCGCCGCGTGATTTCCTTGACGAAACGGTAAGCCCGATGAAAGTCAGCAGAATAACCGTAAAAGGCGAAATGATCCGCATGTATTTTTCGGTTTCATAAACAACTACATTATCGGCACCGCGGGATTTCAACAACCGGATATAGCCATTCAGCTCTTTTTCAGTGAGCGTTTCAAATAATCGCCAATGATTTGAAAAATCACTCGGCGTTAGATTGATAACGGTATCCAGTTTGGCCCCTTTTTTATAATCCTCTTTAAAGCCGTCGAATTTTCTGAGTTCCCACTGGCGAAGCTCCCATGATTTGGTATCCGCTTTCCATTGGGCCCTTTCGGCTGAAAGTTTTGCAAAAAGGCGGTTATCGCGGATGGTCTCAAGGGTAAACCGGTAGCCGACCTGGGACTGGCCGTTAAAGGACTGCATGTAAAGATAGGAATCCGGCGCTACACGGATATGAATATCACGATCATTGAAATAATAAGGCTTTTCAAAGTATTGTATTTCAAAAGGGATCCGGATCTTGTTGGCGCGGGGAATTACGTTCATGGTCAGGTAAAGATTGAGCAGGGCAATGATCACGGCGCCGATCATATAGGAAAATAACAGCCTCCTGAAACTGATGCCGCTACTGAGGATGGCAATGATTTCCGTATGACTTGCCATCCGGGAAGTCATGAAAACAACAGCAATGAATGCCGTGATCGGTGTGATGAAATTGGCAATGTAGGGAACGAAAACCATCATGTAGACGAGTACCTGCTTGAGATCAAGCTGGTTTTTAATGATGTTTTCGTTCTTTTCCGTAATCTGGATGATACATACCACTGTGACCAGCACGGATACCACGAAAAGATAGGAACCCAGGAATTTCTTTAATATGAATTTATCGATGATTTTCATTATAGTCGTTTTGAAATAATACCGGTCATCGATTTTTTCCAATCAAGGAAAGTGCCATCTTCTATATGAGTACGTGCCTGGCGCACCAGCCAGTGGTAAAAGCCGAGATTCTGAAGCGTGGCGATCTGTGAAGCAAGGATTTCCTTATTCATCACCAGGTGCCTGAGGTAAGCTTTTGAATAAAAATTAGAAGCATACCCGTCCAGCCCGGGATCAATGGGACTGAAATCATTTTTCCATTTTTCGTTCCTGATGTTCAGAATCCCGGCGGTGGTAAACAACATACCGTTTCTGCCGTTCCGTGTTGGAATTACGCAATCGAACATATCAATGCCAAGACTGATACATTCCAGAATATTTTCCGGAGTGCCTACGCCCATGAGGTAACGCGGCTTATCGGCGGGAAGAATATGGCATACTTCCTCCGTGATCTCATACATCACTTCCGCTGGCTCGCCCACCGATAGACCGCCGATCGCATTGCCGGGAAGATGCCGGTCCGAAACCGTTTCAGCCGATATTTTTCGGAGGTCCTTGTATACGCTTCCCTGCACGATGCCGAATAAATATTGATCGTGGCCATAGGCCGGTTCCGTAGCGTTAAAACGGTCGGCACAACGGATCAGCCAGCGGTGGGTGAGGTCCATGGATTTCCTGGCATAATCATAATCGCAGGGATAAGGAGTACATTCGTCGAAAGCCATGATGATGTCGGCACCGATGGCTCGCTGAATATCAATGACCGATTCAGGGGTGAAGTGGTGACTGGAGCCGTCAATATGGGAACGGAAAGTTACACCTTCCTCATGGATACGGCGGTTTTCTGCCAGCGAATAAACCTGGTAGCCCCCGCTGTCGGTAAGCAGCGGCCTTTTCCACCCGGAAAATTTATGGAGCCCTCCGCATTCTCTTAAGACGTCGATACCGGGGCGAAGATAAAGATGATAGGTATTCCCTAATATAATTTCACTGTCAATATCCTCTTCCAGCTCACGATTATGTACCGCCTTTACACTTCCGGCCGTACCAACGGGCATGAAAACCGGCGTTTGAATGGTGCCTCTTTCAATTTTGATTTCTCCTGTCCTGGCTTTTGTTCCGGGGTCGGTGGCCGTTAATCTGAATTTCATGCCTGTTGTGTGGTCACAAAAATAAGGCTTTGCATTCATAATTTATTCCCCTGATTACAGTTAACTTTGAGATTATGGTTTAACCCACAACCAGGCAGGATTGCGTGGAAATAATATTTCTGATATATCTCATATCCGTCACTTTTCAGTTGATATTTTATGGACTGGCGCTGATCAGGTTTTTAATTTATAAGCCTTATGAGAACCCCCTGGCTATATCCGACACCCCGGTATCGGTTATCATCTGCGCCCATAATGAATTGGAAAACCTGAAAATTCTTATTCCTAAACTTTTAGCGCAGGCTTATTCACGGTTTGAAATTATCCTGGTCGATGACCGTTCCGACGACGGCACCTATGAATTCCTTCAGGAAGAAAAAATGAAAACCCAAGTATTGAAAGTTGTGAGGGTTGACTTCGTGCCGGATCATGTTCAACCGAAAAAATTTGCCATTACCCTGGGAGTAAAAGCCGCACAGAACGATTTGGTGATTCTTACCGATGCCGATTGTGAACCCGCCTCCATTCACTGGATCCGGTCCATGGCTTCGCAATTTGATGAAAATACAAAATTTGTCCTGGGCTTCTCTTATTTTATGAAAGATAAAGGAATGCTTAACCGTTTCGTTCGCTTCGAAACGGTTCAGACCGGGATCCTGTATCTTTCTGCAGCACTGGGCGGAAATCCGTACATGGGTGTCGGAAGAAACCTGGGATACAGGAAATCATTTTTTCTTTCCGTAAAAGGATTTCATAATGACCTGAAAGTGGTGGGCGGCGATGACGACCTGCTCATTAACCGCTATTCCAACAAGAAAAACACAAGACCGGTGATCAGTAAGGAAAACCTGGTGTATTCCCGCGCCAAGAAAACATGGAAGGAATATTATATACAGAAAAAAAGACATATGGCTGCCGGCAAGCGTTATAAATTCAAAGATAAATTTGTGTTATCCCTTTTTTATTTATCAAAAATTGTATTTTGGCTCTCTGCTGTTATCCTGTTGTTGACCCGGGTATATTGGCCGATTGTTGCCGGCGGAATGTTACTGGAATTGATTGTGATCGATTTGGCCTTTTATCAGTTATTTAAAAAAACAGGGGCGAAATTTGAGCTTTTTTGGATATTAATAATGGAGGTTCTGTTCCTGTTGTACCTGGTGATATTCGGAACCTCAGTCTTGTTCACAAAAAGGATCCGATGGAGTTAGACGAAGAAAAACAATTTTCAAGTAAGGCCCTCGAGGACTTTAACCTGATCGACCGCGCGATAAAGGATAAGGATCAATCTGCCTATGCCGAACTGATGAAACGGTATAAAAAACCGGTTTATCATATGATCCTGAAGATGATACGGAATGTAGACGATGCCGAGGATCTTACCATTGAAGCTTTTGCCAAAGCTTTTCGTAACCTTCATAAATTCAAAAAGGATTTTACCTTTTCCACCTGGCTTTTCCGGATAGCGACCAATAATTCAATTGATTATATACGTAAAAAACGACTGGAAACCCTGAGCCTCGACTCCTCCTACCGCGATGATGACGGCGAATCCATGGGTTTCGATCCCCAGGATGATACACTCAACCCACAGGAAGAGGCCATAAAAAAGCAGAAAATCGGCCTGATCCGGGATTTCGTGACCAAGCTGCCTCCCAAATACCAGAAGCTCGTAAGACTCCGATATTTCCAGGAATTGTCGTATGAAGAAATAGCGAAAGAGCTCGATGCCCCCCTGGGTACCGTAAAAGCACAGCTCCACAGGGCAAGGGAATTGCTATACGATATTGTCAAAGGCAAAGAAAGTCATATTTAACGGTGAATGGACTTTCTGTAATTACCCGTTATTTTCCCGGTCTGGAAAAAGAGAAATCGGAAAAATTTTCAGACTTTGTACAACGATTAGCTTCGTGGAATAATAAAATCAACCTGGTTTCACGCAAGGATAGTGACGAAATTTATCTCAGGCATATCCTTCACAGTCTTTCTATTTATAAATATATTTCCTTTGAGCCCGGCAGCAAGGTATTGGATATCGGAACCGGAGGCGGTTTCCCGGGAATTCCGCTGGCCATTATGTGCCCCGGCAGCAGGTTCATGCTGGTGGATTCCATCGGGAAGAAAATCAAAGCAGTTGAAGATATGATTGAAAAGCTTCAACTGAAAAATGTGAATGCCAGACTGATGCGTGCGGAAGATATAGAAGATAAATTCGATTACGTAGTCTCCCGTGCGGTGGCACCTCTCGCTGAAATATATAAGTGGACCGGAAAAAATATTATTTCCAAAGGAAATAATCCCGGATCAAATGGAATTATTTGTCTTAAAGGGGGTAATCTGGATCAGGAACTTAAAGCCCTGAAAACTTTCGCCGAAGAAATTCCTGTAAGCCGGTTTTTTAGCGAAGATTATTTCTCAGAAAAAAAAATTGTCTTTATCCCTGTCTCCTAAATTTTTCTTCCCTAATTTTAATCAGCTAATTAACCAATGAACCAATTAACCAATTAACCTGACTCATGCCTTCCTTTAACCATTTACATTGTCATACCGAATTTTCTCTCCTCGACGGATTTTCCAACATCCATGACATGATAAAAAAGGCGCATGCCGACGGAATGAAGGCGGTAGCATTGACCGATCATGGCAATATGTTCGGTGCATTTAAATTCGTTGCCGAAGCGAATAAGTTCAATATAAAGCCGATCCTGGGATGCGAATTCTATGTCGTCGAGGATCGTCATAAAAAGAATTTCAGCAAGGAAAACCGGGATATCCGCT
>CAYNCU010000008.1:41250-41780 GCA_964395765.1 uncultured Roseivirgaceae bacterium
CTGACCACCCACCCGGCTCCATAAAGTGAAAATCCCGGTCCCATACGAGAAGGGTGTGTTGAGGGATTTTTCCTGAACGGCGGCGATCAGATGCAGCCCAGCGCTGTCGAGCGCTGGGAAAACCGGGATATCCGCTATCACCAGTTGTTGCTCGCCAAAAATGAAAACGGCTACAGGAACCTCATGAAACTTTGTTCGCTGGGATTTACCGAAGGAATGTACAGTAAATGGCCGAGGATTGACAAGGAACTCCTTCTTAAATACCATGATGATCTGATCGCCACCACCTGCTGTATCGGTGCTATTGTGCCTCAATCCATACTTCT
This sequence comes from uncultured Roseivirgaceae bacterium, assembly GCA_964395765.1. GTDB lineage: Bacteria > Bacteroidota > Bacteroidia > Cytophagales > Cyclobacteriaceae > DATDPY01. The sequence goes on from CAYNCU010000008.1 coordinate 41,577, forward strand.
TAAACAGGAAGAAGATGCGGAAAAAGAGTTTAAATGGTGGCTCGATTTGTTTGGGGAAGACTATTATATTGAATTACAAAGACATAATTTAGAAAATGTAGATAATACCGGGAAAAGCCAGGAGGATGTCAACCAGGTGCTGCTGAAGTGGTCGAAGAAATACAATGTTAAAACTATCGCCACCAATGATTCCCATTATATTGA
>CAYNCU010000009.1:0-13305 GCA_964395765.1 uncultured Roseivirgaceae bacterium
TCGGATTTTTATTACAGAAAAAAGTAATTCCCTGCGGATCCTGTAAGGATATTTTCGGAATATAAAGCAATCCATAGGCATTTCCGGAATCCAGATTTTTTTTGGCAGCGGTTAATTCCTGGTCAACAAATTTTAATTCTACCGTCTGGTTACTTTTAAGATGATTGACAAAATATCCCGATTCGTCGATTACATTGATCAATTTTTTTTCACCCTGGCGTGTGGCCAGCCAAACAGGAACAACGAATATAACCGCCATAAAAAGAGGCCCGATCAGCGACATAATGATAAAGGATCTTTTCCGAACGCGGGTGATATATTCTCTTTGAAGGATTAGAAATATTTTATTCATCTTTTTTTCCTGTTACAGCTTTAATAAAAATTTCATTCATGGTAGGAATTTTTTCAACGAAGGAATGTATTTCAACTTGCCTGACCAGGTCCGCCAGCAATTGATTGGCGATCGTTCCCTGATTCAGTTTAAGAATGGATTTAAAGTAATCCGGTTCCAATTCTTCCGTAGAAAGTACCTGATAAGGAGAACCGTTGGCATTGATTCGGTTCTTGTGTTCCACGATATAGGTATTGGTTCTGTAAGCTTCCTTAATATCTTTTTTAGGACCTTCAAGGATTTTTTCCGACTTGTTGATAAGGGCGATATAATCACATAGTTCTTCCACGGTTTCCATTCGATGGGTGGAGAAAAGAATGGTGCTTCCATTATTCCGTAGTTCAAGGATTTCATCACGGATCAGGTTGGCGTTGATCGGGTCGAAGCCTGAAAAGGGTTCATCGAGAATGATCAATTCCGGTTCATGAATCACGGTGGCAACGAATTGTATTTTCTGTTGCATTCCTTTAGAAAGATCTTCGATCTTTTTATTCCACCAATCAAGGATCTCGAATTTTTTCAGCCAGAAGCGAAGTTTGTCTTTGCCTTCGCTTTTTGGCATTCCTTTCAATTCAGCAAGGTAAAGCAATTGTTCCCCGACCTTCATTTTTTTATATAAGCCCCGTTCTTCGGGAAGGTAACCTATTTTAATAATGTGATCATGAGAAATCGGCTTGCCGTTAAAGTGAATTTCTCCCTCATCGGCAAAAATGATCTGGGTTATGATCCGTATCAGTGTGGTTTTACCAGCTCCGTTGGGACCTAAAAGTCCAACAATTGATTGTTTTGGAATCTCAAGATTGACACCACGAAGTGCAGTATGATCGCCAAATTTTTTCGAGGTGTTCTTAATGCTTAGAATGCTCAATTTTTTTTGCCTGGAAATTTATGTAAAAAAACGGTTATTAAAAAAAAATTACAGGATCGGATGATATTTATGTTCACCGGAAAATTCTGAGGCTCACGGATTCACGAAATGAATATGCCCAACTGCGACGTCAAGATCGAAAAAGATAGACTTTTCCGGATTTTCCTTATAATATTCATTTACAAATTCATTTTTCCCGGTCCTGATGAATCCTTTGGGAAGACGTACGTGACATAAGGGTGAGTCGTGAATGGTGACGACCACCGGGATATGGGCCGCTTCAGGAAGGCTGATCACTAGAGTTCCCGCACCAACGCTGGCCTTTACTTTACTGCTTATTTCAGGGGGCCGGGTGTAATCGATGAACAATCCTCCGAATACAACATCGGCGATCACATTTTTCACATTGGCATAATTGATCCGGTTTATGGTCAGTGAGCCCATGTCAACCTTTGCGAAAAGCGTATCCATGGTAACCAGATTCGGCATGTTCTCCTGGTATTCAACTTTCACATCCGCATTACCCGTACGGATCATCAGGCGTTCTACAGGCAAACCGGATAATTCAACTTCAGCATCGCCGATGGCATAATCTAAATTGAGCTGCAATGGCTTCCGGTTGGATAAATAATAATCCCACTGATCCCGGTAATCAGGCGATTTTTTAAAGAATCGACTGGTCATGGAGGTCATAAAAAAACCGGACTCTCTGTCATCATTGATATGCACAAAGTCGGTCCGGCCGGTTAGTGTCGAATTAATGTTCGGTTCCTGGACCGAATCGGGAGAATGCGTATAAACACTTATTATGTTATTATTTTCAACCGGGCGGATTAAACAGGAATTGGAGGTTGCTTTGAGGAATAAAATTACCTTGTCGAATTGATCATTATTTTCAAGACAATACAGCTTCCTGTTTTGGGAATAGGAAACTTGTATAATAGTATTCAATACTATTAATACATTTAACACCCTCAGCATACACAATTTTAACGGCAATATTGCTAAGGGGTTTCATAATGATCAGAAAAATTCCTTCATCCTTTCAAAAAATCCCTTATCCGATTTTGAAGGATTTGGCGTGAAATTGGTAGATTCCCGAAGTCCTTCAAGAATCTTTTTCTCTTCGGCTGTGAGATGTTGCGGGGTCCAGATATTTATATAAATAAGCTGATCCCCTTTCCCATATCCATCGATATCCGGAACTCCTTTGCCGCGAAGCCTTAGAATTTTACCACTTTGTGTTCCCGGATCAAGCTTCACTTTAACTTTTCCATCAATTGTTGGAACTTCTATAGATGAGCCAAGTACGGCGTCAATAAAATTTACATACAATTCATAAACCACATTGTTTCCATCCCGCTTCAGGTAGGGGTGACTGACCTCTTCAATGATAATCAGAAGGTCACCGGGACTTCCGCCACCGGCGATCATATTTCCTTTTCCCGACATGGAAAGTTGCATACCGTCACTTACCCCGGCAGGTATTTTTATATTAATTACTTCTTCCTTTGAAGTTAATCCTGAGTTGTCAACACCTGAAGGTTTTTTGTCTATTATACGCCCGGTGCCATGACAAGCAGGGCAGGTGCTGGAAGATACCATTTGCCCTAACATGGTATTGACAACGCGTCTCACTTGTCCGGCCCCCTGGCAGGTTGGGCAATTTTTAAAAGTAACGCCATCGGCAATGATCATTCGCTTTACTTTTATTTTCTTTTCTACACCGTGGGCGATTTCATCCAGCGTGAGTTTTAATTTTATTCTCAGGTTGGTACCCCTTCTGCCGGCACGGCGTGTACCGGCCGAACCTCCGAAAAAGCTCTCAAATGCCGAACCTCCGAAAATGTCTCCGAATTGAGAAAAAATATCATCCATAGACATTCCGCTGGCATCCGTAAATCCTCCTCCCCGCATTCCTGAATGACCGAAACGGTCATATTGTGTTCTTTTCTGCTGGTCACTTAAAACCTCATAAGCTTCTGCCGCTTCTTTGAATTTTTCTTCAGCATCCTTATCACCGGGATTTTTGTCGGGATGAAATTTTATTGCAGTTTTCCGGTAGGCTTTTTTAATTTCCTCAGCAGTAGCATTTTTATCAATCCCAAGAATTTCGTAATAATCTCTTTTCGGCATGTTTGAATTATGAACCTGTTACAACCTTAGCAAAGCGTATGACCTTATCATGCAGATAGTATCCTTTTTCCAGTACTTCAACTATTTTATTTTTCAATTTTTCATCTTCTACCGGAATTTTTGTAATTGCCTCATGTTTTTCCGAATTAAATTCGTCCCCCCTTGAAATTTCCATTACCTTAAGACCTCTTTGTTCAATGGTATATTTTAATTTATTTAAAATCAACTGTGTTCCTTCAAGGGAAGCTTTGTCTCCACTTTCTTTTTCCGACATTGCCTTAATCGCTCGTTCGAGATCATCAACCACAGGCAGCAAAGCTATGACCAGTTCTTCACTTGCAGTTTTAATTAATTCAAGTTTTTCCTTCGAGGTCCTTCTCCTGAAATTTTCAAATTCAGAATAAAGCCGGAGATACTTATCTTTTAAATCGTGAATTTCCTCTTTAAGTATTTCAATTTCTTTATCACTTTTTTTATGTTTCTTTTTCTCTTTATGAGAATCCTGTTCCGTCTCTTCCTCCCCGCCGGATTGAGAGGCGGTTTCAGCCTTTGGATCAACCTTATCCTTTTCCCCTATCATACTTTCCACTTCCTGTCCAGAAGCTTCATCGGTATTTTTTTGTTCGTTCTGTTCCATATCTTCTGGCACAATATTCTCCGTTTCCATATTATGCGGTTCTTTTTTTCGAATTCTATGATTTTTTGACACTATTTTGTCCCTGCAACATTTCTGCCAATCGGGCAAAAGTGACAAGATGGCATGGATTCTTATTCATTTAATTGTTGCCAGATCATGTCTTTTAATGCTTCTACCCCTTCACCGGTTACGGATGATATTAGCGCGGATTGAATATTTTCAGGAACTTCCCTGATCAATTCGACCTTCAGTTCACGGTCTAATAAATCACATTTTGTAACGGCTAAAATCCTCTTTTTATCCAGAAGTTCAGGATTGTATTTTCGGAGCTCATTGATAAGAATATCATATTCCCTGGCAATATCCCTTGAATCGGCGGGGACCATAAAAAGCAAAATCGAATTACGTTCAATATGCCGAAGAAACCTCAGGCCAAGACCTTTGCCTTCCGCGGCACCCTCGATAATTCCGGGAATATCGGCAACGATAAATGACTTTTGATCACGATATGAAACCGCCCCCAGGTTAGGTACAAGCGTCGTAAAGGGATAATCGGCAATCACCGGTTTTGCCGCCGAAACGGAAGCCAGGAAAGTGGATTTTCCCGCATTGGGAAATCCGACTAAACCGACATCCGCCAGCACTTTTAATTCGAGAACAACAGGAATTTCATTACCGGCTTCCCCCGGTTGCGCAAATCGTGGTGTTTGATGGGTGGCGGATTTAAAATAATCGTTTCCCATACCACCACGGCCCCCCCGGTTGATAATGGATTCCTGTCCTTCTTCAATGATCTCCGCTATTTTTTCACCGGAATCGAAATTTTTAGCCGTGGTTCCTAATGGCACTTCAAGAATAATATCTTTTCCGCTGGCTCCTGTTTTGAGATTGCCCGCCCCAGGCTTGCCGTTTCCGGCAATTACATGCTTCCTGTATTTTAAATGAAGCAATGTCCATAACTGCTTGTTACCTCTAATGATGACATGGCCGCCCCGGCCTCCATCCCCTCCATCAGGACCTCCTTTGGGTATGTATTTTTCCCTTCTGAAATGGACAGATCCGGCCCCCCCGTTTCCGGAACGGGTATATATCTTTACATAATCTATAAAATTAGGGGAAGACATGCAGGGTTATTTCACTCTGCAAGATTATCAATAACATGGCAAATATCCGAAAATATATTATCGATTGATCCTACTCCGTTTACCGTGTTAAGTTTGGACTGCGATTTATAATAGTTGGCCACAGGCAGGGTTTCCTCCTTATAAACCTCGATTCGGTTATTTATTTTTTCCAGATCCTGGTCATCCGTTCTTCCTGACGTTTTACCCCGTAATAAGATCCGGTTTATCAATTCTTCTTCTTCCACTTCGAGTAAAATCATGCCCGATATTGTTTCTTCGAATTTTTCAAGCATCTGGTCCAGCGCAATGGCCTGGTTTACCGTCCTGGGGAAGCCGTCAAAAATCACACCCGGACAATCAATACATTCGGATATTATTATCTCCACCATTTTAATGACAACATCATCGGGAACGAGGTTTCCCTCATCCATATATTTTTTTGCAATTTTACCCAGTTCAGTTCCTTCGGAAAGATGTTTCCTGAAAAGATCACCGGTGGAAATGTGAGTAAGATTATACTTATCAATAATCTTATCACTTTGAGTTCCCTTGCCTGCGCCCGGAGGGCCAAAAAGTACAATATTTATCATGATTCAATCGGTTTTTAAAAAATAAATGTCTTTAAGATTTCTTCCGTATCCGTCATAATCCAACCCATATCCTACAACGAAATTTTCAGGTATTCTGAATCCCGTATATTTAATACTGACTTCAGCCTTCAGCGATTCAGGTTTTACAAGTAAGGCTACAACTTCAATGGATGACGGCCCAAGCCCCTGAAGATGTTCAAGCAAATATGACAACGTGAAGCCTGAATCTACAATATCCTCAATAATTATAATATCTTTTTTAAAAAGTTGTTCATTCAGTCCAATAAGTTCCTTGATTTTTCCCGTGCTTGAGGTTTGATCATAGGTCGACAATTTTATGAAGGATAAAGTAGAGGAGAGCCTGATTTCCCGCATCAGATCAGCAGCAAATATGAAGGCCCCGTTTAAAACCGAAATGAACAAAGGTTGTTTTTTAGCATAGTCTCTGTTGATTTCACCGGCAATTTCAAGCACTCTTTTTCTTATCTCTGCTTCTTTTAGAAGTATAAAAAATTCTTTATCCCTGATCTTCATAAAAATCGGCTAAACATTAAAGTTTACGGGCCAGTGCCTGATAAATTTTAAAGGTCGAAATTATATCTTTTTTATTAACCTTTTCATGAGCAGAATGGGTATTTTCAACAGGAGGGCCGATAAAGCCCCAATTGATAGGATACAGTGACCTTTGTATTTCCCCTCCATCGCTGGATCCTTCTCCTTCAACTTCAAGCTGATAAGGGATTTTTTCTGAATCAGCGATAGTAATTAAGGTTTTAACAAATGGTTTCCGGGGAATGCTCCTGTCCCTAAGCGAAATGACTGTACCTTTTTCCGGAATAACGCCGTCGGTAGACCAGGTTACGTCAGCAATGATGACCTGGTCAACATGATATTCCTCGTAAATAATCCTTGCCAGGTAAGGTATCGAGCCTCCGCCGATTTCCTCCCAGCAACTGAAAACAATTAATCCATTCTCCATTGAATCCAGAAGGCTCAAAGAAAGAAATAAACCAATCCTGTTATCCAGATAAGGCGTGGTTATGGACGTGGAATTTTCCAAGTAATCAGATTTATATACCAGGCTTGTCCCCCGGTCAATGGCCCGACCGAAATTATGATGTAAAAAACCTTTATAATTGGGCATTACCTCGCATTCTATGACTCCCATGGAATCGTTACCCGTAATTATAACCCTATCCTCAACATCGGGACTCCCGATCGGAACCAATTGATTTTCATAACGGGCAGTGAATCCAACCGTATCCATATGAGCAATGTATGCGACCCGGGGTTTTCCGATGCGAATTATTAAACAATCCTGGATATGAGGCCCCTCGATTATTTCAACCTTTTCAAATAAATCAGGCCTTGATCCGAGGTAATCGAGGATAAATTTTTTCATTAGAAATTCCTCGCCGGAAGGCGATTTTATTTCCAGTAATGCCTTGAGTAATGAATAGTTTAGTTGCATAAATATACCTGCATAAGAGAATCCGGTTCAATTTTTTATTGGCGTCTCCGCTCAATTGAAAAATATCAAAAAAAACAATTTTAATGTTTATATTTAAATTTCATTTAAATTTAGGAAACTCAGTTTCATAACCGTAATAAAAAGGGATTCTAAGTTTCGATTAGTCTATGTATTGGGGAGATTAACACTCAAATGATACTTAAAATACTATTATTAATTGTTGGATTGGTTATTCTGGTAGTTGGTGGTGATTTTATGGTTAGGGGAGCAACATCGATTGCATTAAAGTTAAAAGTATCCCCCTTGGTAATTGGTCTGACAATAGTTGCTTTCGGGACATCCGCACCGGAATTGGTCGTATCAACAACTTCAACTTTTCACGGAGCCTCCGATATCGCACTTGGAAACGTGGTAGGATCCAATATTTGTAACCTGGCGCTGATACTTGGAATATCTGCCCTCATTAGCCCTATTGCAATCAATAAGGACACTTTGAGAATTGACTGGCCGGTAACAATGGGAAGTTCAATATTGTTATATGTTATTATAAGGGCGGGTATTATAAACTCTTATGAAGGAATATTCTTTGTTCTTATATTGCTTGCTTATCTTGGATTCATAACGTATCATTCAAGGAAAGATAGGAAGAGTGCGGAGGATTCAAACGAAGAGGTAAATGACGAAAAATCCAGTACCCTTTTTAAAAACATATCGTTTATAATACTAGGTTGTCTTGGCCTGTTTTACGGGGGAGAGCTATTTGTCAATTCGGCCCAGCAATTTGCCCGGTATTTAGGAGTGAGTGAACGGGTGATTGGCCTTACGGTTGTTGCCATTGGTACGAGTCTTCCTGAATTAGTTGCCTCGAGCGTGGCAGCTTTCAAAAAACAGACCGACCTGGCAGTCGGTAACCTGATGGGTTCCAATATTTTCAATATACTGGGTATTCTGGGAATCACTAGTATGCTGAAAGATGTAGCGGTTAGCGATGTTATCGTTCATTCAGATATTTTATGGATGCTTGGGGTTACCCTTGTCATATTACCGATGATGGTAACGGGAAGGCAGTTGGCAAGAACGGAAGGGTTTATTCTTATTATGATTTATATATTTTACACTTATAACCTAGTCAGGTAATTAATGGTAACAGGAATCGGGAAATATTTATCGGTTTATCTGGTCAGTATGCTTAAGTTCATTGGGGGACCTACCCTGGGAGCGGCTGTTGGATTGACTTTTCCTGAAACGGTTGCCATGACGGTCCTGGGAATGATGACCTCCGTTGTAATTGTATCCTTCTTTGGCCCGGGATTAAGAAAATGGCTGAATAATACTTTCAGAAAAGATCAGAGAGTCTTTTCAAAAAGAAACAGGAAAGTGGTGACCCTATGGAGAAAGTATGGATTATTCGGAATATCATTTCTCACCCCGGTTCTATTCTCACCGATATTGGGGACCTTGCTGGTCTATGCCTTCGGCGGATCAAAATATAAGGTATTGGGTTATATGCTTTTCAGTGCAATTTTCTGGTCATTAACTCTTTCCAAGGCATTTCATATTTTACCTTTCTTTGTCAAATAGGCATAATATTGTCCTGAAAAAGACTCTTGCTTAAATAAAATAAGGATATTTGACAAAATTTTGCAGATTTAACATAAAAGTTGATATCTATTAAGATGGAATCCAGTGGTACCGATCTTGATCAGCTTATTTTGGATAGAGGATTTGTTGACCTGCACCTAGATGAAAAAATCGATCTGCCTGTTGAGATAATAAAGCTCAAAAAGGAAAAAAATGCTGTCATCCTGGGCCATTATTATATAACCCCGGAATTGCAGGATATTTCAGATTTCGTAGGAGATAGTCTGGGTTTATCTCAAAATGCAGCCGAAACAAAAGCTGATATAATTGTTTTCCTGGGGGTTCACTTTATGGCCGAAACAGCCAAAATCCTTAACCCGGGCAAAAAGGTCCTGATCCCTGATGTTAAAGCCTCCTGTTCACTGGCAGAATCCGCACCGGCAGATAAATTCGCAGCTTTTAAAAAATTGTACCCGGATCATAAAGTGATCAGTTACATCAATTGTACGGCAGACATCAAATCAATGTCGGATGTAATATGCACTTCCTCCAATGCCGTAAAAATAGTAGAAAGTTTTACGAAAGATGAAAAACTGATCTTTGCACCCGATAAAAATCTCGGGAATTATGTTAACGGCATCACCGGGAGGTCAATGATATTATGGGACGGGGCATGTATGGTGCACGAAAAATATTCCCTGGAAAAAGTACTTGAACTGAAAGAACAATTCCCGGAAGCAAAATTTATCGCCCACCCGGAATGTGAAAAACCTCTTTTGATGATCGCGGATTTTATCGGATCAACCACCGCACTTTTAAAATATACTATGAACGGGAACAGCCGGAAATTTATTGTAGCTACTGAAAGCGGGATATTGCATCAGATGAAAAGATCTTCTCCGGAAAAGGAATTTATTCCGGCTCCCTCCACGGATGCCAATTGTGCCTGTAACGATTGCACCTATATGAAACTGAATACATTGCAGAAATTATACTGGTCACTTAAGTTTGAAAAACCCGAAGTAAAACTAAGTAAGGAGATAATGGACAAAGCCAGAAACCCTATTTTAAAAATGCTGGAAATTTCTGCCCTCCCTTAATAATTTATAAAGCAATTGAACAGATATCAAACCGATTTTTTAGTTATTGGCTCAGGGATAGCCGGGTTGAATTTCGCCCTCAATATCGCCGATAAAGGCACGGTAACAATCATTACCAAGCAAAAAGCGGATGAATGTAATACTTCTTATGCCCAGGGGGGTATTGCTTCAGTGCAAAGTCCCGATGATGATTTTGCATCGCATATTAAGGATACGCTGATCGCAGGTGCAGGTTTGTGCCACAGGGAATCCGTTGAAGTACTGGTGAAAGAAGGACCGGAAAGAATAAAAGATCTTATCCGTTGGGGAGTTGAATTTACAAAGAATGATGATAATCAGAATTATGAACTGGCCATGGAAGGGGGGCACTCCAGGCACAGGATCCTTCATATCAAAGATTATACAGGAGCAGCCATCCTTGATGTTCTCTTAAAAAGAGCCAGGGAACATCCCAATATAAAGATTTTTGAAAACCATTATGCGATTGATATCATTACCGAACACCATGTGCTCGGAAACCTTCAGCCTGCTTTCAATATTTGTTTCGGGGCTTACGTGTACTCTGCCGAGGATAAACAGGTGCATATTTTCGAGTCAAAATATACCATGCTGGCCACCGGAGGAGGTTCAAGAGTTTTCCTTTATTCGACCAACCCAAAAGGAGCTACCGGGGACGGCCTGGCCATGGCTTACCGGGCAGGAGTACGAATCGCCAATATGGAATTTGTACAGTTTCATCCGACGGCCTTATTTCATAAAGCCGACAGGATGTTCCTTATCTCCGAAGCATTGAGGGGTTTCGGGGGAAAATTGATCAACCATTCCGGTGAAAAATTCATGGAAAAGTATGATAAGAGGGCCGAGCTGGCACCCAGGGATATCGTTGCCAGGGCGATAGATTTTGAATTGAAAAAACGGAGGGAAGAATGCGTATTTCTGGATATGACACAATTGAATGCCGAAGATGTAAAACGTCATTTTCCACAGATATATAATTACTGTCTTAAAAATATTAATCTCGATATTACCCGACAACCCATTCCTGTTGTACCGGCTGCCCATTACCTGTGCGGTGGAGTTATGAGTTCGCTTAACGGCCAGACTTCCATGCAAAACCTTTTCGCCTCTGGAGAAATAGCGCACACCGGGATCCACGGCGCCAACCGGTTGGCGAGCAACAGCTTGCTGGAAGGCCTTGTTTTCAGTTACCGGGCTGCTTCGAAAATTAAATCCAAAAAACCCAGGAATTTTTCAAAAGTTACTATTCCCGACTGGGACGAGTCGGGCACGGCAAATGTTGATGAATGGTATTTGATAAAACATAATCTGCAGCAAATTCAGCACCTGATGTGGGACTATGTAGGAATCGTAAGGTCCACTCAGACCCTTGAACGCGCCTATCGGCGTATTCGAATGATCTTTGAAGAAACAGAAAATTACTATAAACGTAACAAGCTTGCACCGGAGTTGATCGAACTCAGGAATTTAGCCATTGTGGCGCTGATCATTATTACTTCGGCTTTGAGGAGGGGAGAAAGCCGGGGTTGTCATTATATGTCGGATATACCTGCCTCCGAAGAAAGATACCTGAAAAACACCATTATTTAGTTTAACTTATCCTGCTCCAGTTTATAATATTTTTTCCCAGGGAATTGATCTGGACTTTAATATTTTTATTTTCCGGATGCTCAAGTTCCGGGTCATGGGTCAGGATTTCGGATGCCGCCTCCCTTGCTTTTCGAAGTATGTGATTATCTGTTCCCAAATCGGCAATCAATAAATCGAGAGCGCCACTTTGTTGAGTACCGGTAAGATCGCCGGGGCCTCTCAACTCCAGGTCGATCTCTGCTATTTCAAATCCATTATTGGTCCTGACCATGGTCTCCAGTCTTTTCCTGGCATCTCCGGAGGCCCGTGGATGGGTCATCAGGATACAATAAGACTGATCGGCTCCCCGGCCAACGCGGCCACGCAATTGATGCAATTGCGCCAGGCCGAAGCGTTCGGCATTTTCAATGATCATTACCGTTGCATTGGGTATGTTTATGCCGACTTCGATTACGGTGGTGGATACCATAATCCGTGTTTCTCCACTGGCAAACCTTTTCATTTCAAGGTCTTTGTCGGTTGATTTCTGCCGGCCATGTACGATGCTTGCCTGGAATTCGGGAAAGGCCCTGCGAATACTTTCATAACCGTCCATGAGATGTTTTAAATCCAATTTTTCGGATTCTTCAATCAGGGGATAAACGATATAAACCTGCCTTCCCTGCTGCATTTGTTTCCTGATGAAGCCAAAAACCTTGAGACGCCCCGAGTCAAATTGTACAACTGTTTTAACCGGTTTCCTGCCTTTCGGCATTTCATCAATGACTGAAATATCAAGGTCCCCGTATAAAGTCATGGCAAGTGTACGGGGAATCGGAGTTGCGGTCATGACCAGAACATGAGGGAATGTTTCAACATTTTTTTCCCAGAGTTTGGCTCTTTGAGCGACCCCGAACCGATGTTGTTCATCAATGATCGCTAGCCCCAGTTTTTTGAATTCAACGGCTTCTTCTATCAAGGCGTGGGTCCCGATTAAAAAATCCAGTTTACCTTCTATTAGATCCTGCAGAATATTTTTCTTTTCCGATTTTTTTGTTGAACCGGTTAAAAGTGCAATTGATAAATTAAGTTCATCAGCATATAATTTAAGATTATTATAATGTTGCTCGGAGAGGATTTCGGTGTGGGCCATTAACGTCGACTGGGTTTCATTACCGGCCGCAAGTAATGTGGCGAGGAAGGCAACCATTGTTTTTCCGCTTCCCACGTCACCTTGCAAGAGCCTGTTCATCTGGTGACCCGATTTAACATCGTCAAAGATCTCCCGCATGACTCTTTTCTGGGCATTCGTCAACCGGAACGGGAGATGATCTTTATAAAAGCGGGTTAATAATGCGGTATCCGTTAATTTATATCCCCTGAATTTGTTGAAGCGGGCGACTTTTAATTTCAGTAATTTGAGCTGGATGTAAAAAAACTCTTCAAACTTCAGCCTGTACCTTGCCTTTTCAAGATGATCGGAAGATTCGGGGAAATGAATATTTTTGACGGCGAATTTTTTATCCACAAGACCATATTTACTGAGCAGTCTGGCGGGGAGAGTTTCCCGTAAATGCGGGATGGCGTTGTCGACTAATACCCGCTGAAGTTTGGCAATACCCTTGGTGCCCAGAAATTTTGATTTAAGCTTTTCAGTTGTGGAATAAACAGGAGAAAGGTAAGGAACAATCTTTTCCTGTTTAATGAATTTTTCAAACTCAGGATGGGCAATATAGATCTGGCTGTTATAAAGCATGGGTTTCCCGAATAGGATGTATTCGGTGTCTTGCTGAAGCTTATTGATTATCCATTTGACACCC
>CAYNCU010000009.1:13315-41711 GCA_964395765.1 uncultured Roseivirgaceae bacterium
CCTGGAACCAGATCAGGTTAATTTCTCCGGTATCGTCGAAAAAATGAACGATCAGCCGCTGTTTCCCCGGTTTCCCGGTCAATTGGTAACCCCTTATGAATCCTTTCAACTGAACATAAGTCATGTTCATTGTAAGCTCACTCACCTTGTGAAATTTTGTCCGGTCCTCGTAACGGAAAGGATAATGCTGGATAAGGTCCCCGAAGGTAAAAACCTTCAATTCTTTATTCAGCAGTAAAGCCCTCTGGGGCCCTACCCCCTTGAGAAATTCAATTTTTGAATCGAAAAAACCGGACATAACAAGTAGAAATCAATTCACAAATTACAATATTCAAAAAATTTCAAACAAATCAATCATCCAATGCATAAGCGAAGCCCGGCGAATATAAAATAATGATATAGGTTTGATTGTCATGGAAATCAAATGCCCGAAGGCAGAATAAAAAATCAGGAAGTCGTTCATGAGGGCAAAATGATGGGACAAGGATTCGGAATTAATCCCCTGTTTTTTTCCATTGCAAGGTGTTCAATAAATGGATGATATCCGTTTTAATATAATTGATTACGGGAGCAAGTGAATCGTTTTTCGTTGCTGTTTTAAAATATAATGCCCCCCTTAAAAAATGTTGCGTTGAATCCGTGGTAATAAACTGGACTTGGGAAGGGACTTCTCCTCTTAATTCAGCGATGGAGGCGGTTAATCCGTTACGCGTTCTTACAATCGATTCATCAATCCCGCTGGCCTTTACCTGGTGTTGATTGGTCAGTTTAATAGCATCTGTCACATAGGCTTTTGCCAGGTCTTCCTTGTTATGAATTTCCTTATAGGTGATTTCAATTTTGGCACCCAGTGTATCATATACAACATCAATCCAGTATTTTTCCTTGCTGAGTCTGGAATCGGGTTTTACCCGTTCCTTCATTTCATTCATAATTACCCAGGATGTATCGCGGTCTATTCTTGCGAATTTGGAAATCGCAAAGGAATAAGGCAAAGAATCCGGTGTTTTAACATATTCGTGGGGAGGTAAATCTATGCGGTTATATCCCTTTGGCTTCGGATTATAATCCCGGGAACAGGAAATTACAGCTATACTAATAAAGATTATAAAACAGGTTGAATGAATTTTGAATTCAGGAATTTTCACGATTGTTCTTTTTCTTGTTTACAACAGCCTGGGATTTTATCAATACGCGGATCCTTTTTATTCTTTTATTGTCAACCGAAACGGTAGTAAAAACAAAATTATCAAACTCAATTTTTTCGCCGATCCTGGGTAATTTTCCGTGTATTTCAAGCAACAAACCACCCAGAGATTCACTTTCGCCCTTTATCTCTTCAAAAATGTCAGGATCAATATTGATCACTTTACAGAAATCATTCAAAGATGTTTTCCCTTCAAATATGTACGTATTCTCATCCAGTTTATTGAATGCAATTTCATCTTCATCATACTCATCGTTAATTTCACCTATAATTTCTTCAATGATATCCTCCATGGTAATAATACCGGAGGTTCCCCCGTACTCATCCACAACAACGGCAATATGTACCCGTTTTTCCTGGAAGTCCTTGAACAACGAATCAATTTTTTTATTTTCAGGAACAAAAAATCCTGGCCTCAGAAGCGTTTGCCAGGTAAAATCACGAGGCCGGTCGAGGTAGGGAAGCAGGTCCTTGATATAGAGGATTCCTTCAATATTATCAATGGTTTCACGGTATACAGGGATACGGGAATATCCCGTTTTTTTTATTTTCCCAAGTAACGAATGAAAATCGATTTCAAAATCGTAAGCAATTATGTCCAGTCTGGATTTCATAATCTGCCTGACCGATAAGCTCCCGAAGTTTACGATACCTTTAAGGATCTCTTTTTCTTCTTCGCTGGTCTGCTCGGTGGTAAGTTCGAGCGCCTGATGGATTTCTTCCTTGGATATAAGGTAAGCTTTTTTCTGAACACGTTTTTCAATAAGGTTGCTGACCGAGAGAAGGAACCAGGCCACCGGCTTTAAAATTTTCGAAAGGATATATAGAAACGGCGCCATTTTTTGGGCGACATACAATGAATTTGCATTGGCAAAGACTTTTGGGGTGATCTCACCGAAAAATACCAGAATGAAAGTAATGATAAAGGTCAGCACAACAACGATTATTCCTACGAGGGAACTGGTACCGAAAATTTCCCAGGTGATAAAAGTCGAAATAGTAACCACGCCTATATTGACAAAGGTATTAATGATGAGAATGGTAGCCAGAAGCTTTTGGGGCTGGCTGATCAATTGATAAATCAATTTTTCACTGCGGACACTGCTGTTTTTGCAATCTTTGATCTGTTGGTGTGTCAATGCAAAATAAGCAACCTCCGATCCGGAAGCCAGGGCGGATACGATCAGGAGGATAACCAATATCAATCCGTTTACAGTATAAAATAAAACGGGACTGGCCTGTAATAAAATGAAACAGAGCGAGGCAGGATAGGGGTCTTCCAATCGAATAAAATTAATTATTAAAAAGGGAGGTCATCATTTCCCTCTGTTATATCAACGGGAGGTTCGGATTGACTGGCCGGATGATTAGAATTACCGCCATCCTCCTCACCGGAGGATCCCCGGCTGCTGAGCAGAGTCATATTAATTCCCCGGATTTTTACCATACTCCTGGAATTTCCGTCTTTATCCTGCCAGTTATCGGTCCTGATTTTTCCCTCAATGTAAACCGGGCTTCCTTTCCGTAGGTATTGCTCGGCGATTTTGGCCAACCCTTCCCATACTTCAATTCTGTGCCATTCGGTTTGCTTTACCCTTTCCCCCTTATTATTGGTGTACGATTCCGTGGTGGCTATATTAAAAGTGGCCACGACAGATCCGCTGGGAAGATGACGAATCTCAGGATCGGCGCCCAGGTTACCGATAAGAATTACTTTGTTTACTCCTTGCATAATATTGAATTTAGCTGGTTGAAAATTATTTCATTACAAATTTAATTAAAAATTTACTTCCTTCAAATAATTGCTTATCAACACGGGTTTTGGCAGATTTTCGATAGCCCGGATAGTATAGGGCTTTAAGCCTTTTCCCGTAAGCAAATCGGATAATTGTTCTTTATTTTCGACCCAAATATGCCTGAATTGCACTTTAACCGACTGGTGTGAAAGTATACTTTCATAAACTTTTAAAGTTTTTTTTACTTTACATTTTTCCTCGAGCAATTTTATTATTTTGTCTCCGGGTGAACGCATTCCCTTTGTTTTTTCGACGAGATAAAATTCATATAATCCTTTCCAGATATCATTCTTTTCCCTTTTATGCATTAATATCTTACCCTTAAAATGGATAACATAATATTTAAACTTTCGTTTCCGGATGTTTATCTTTTTATTATTTACCGGTAGCTCGTGTTGCCATCCCCCGGATCGTGCCCGACATTGATCATTTAATGGGCAGGAATTGCAGAGAGGCTCCTTGGGAAGGCATACCATCGCACCCAGTTCCATTATCGCCTGGTTAAAATCGCCGGGTGAAGAACGGGAGATGAGTTGCCCGGCTAAATCCTGAAAGTATTCCTGTGCAGATGGTTTTGATATATCGAAATGTATATTATACAATCTTGATAAAACCCGGTAAACGTTTCCATCGACCACCGCTTTGACTTCATTAAATGCAATTGACGCTATAGCCGCAGCGGTGTACTTACCAATACCCGGCAGTTTTAGTAACTGGTTATAATGGCCCGGAAACCGACCATTAAAGTCATTATAAATGATCTTCGCGCAATGATGGAGATTTCTTGCCCTTGAATAATACCCTAAACCCTGCCAGAGCCTTAATACTTTATCTTCCCTTGCCCTGGCAAGATCTTTTACCGTTGGAAAGGCTTGTATCAATTTTAAATAATAAGGTAATCCCTGTTTCACCCGGGTCTGCTGCAAAACAATTTCTGATATCCATATCCGGTACGGGTTCTTTGTTTTTCTCCATGGGAGGCTGCGACCTGACTTTTTGTACCAATGCAGGAGCCGGCTTACTATTTTACTGTTTTTTAGGTTATGTCCTGATTTAGAGGACGTTTTACTAATTTTGTTTGAATTTGTTTCCATTATAATCAGTGAGCCCTTATTTTTGTGGCTCCTAATAATTGGTTAAAATACAAAACTGGTAAAACTGTGACAAAGGCAGAAGTTATATCGAAAATCTCAGAACAAACTGGAATAGACAAGGCCGATGTATCGGTCGCCGTCGAAGCCATGTTCAGCGTGGTTAAAAATACTCTTTCGGAAGGAGAGAATATTTACATAAGGGGATTTGGGAGTTTTATTAATAAAAAAAGAGCGAGAAAGGTTGCCAGGAATATTTCCAAGAATACAGCGATCATTATCGATGAACATTACATACCTAGTTTTAAACCCTCCAAAGTCTTTATCGAAAAGGTAAAAAACAGCAAAAAGCTGAAAGCCTGAAAAATCTCTTAAATTTCACTATGGTTAATAATGGCCAGGATCCGAATAATAATTTCATTAATAGCAATTTTCCTTATTGTCGCTTTGTATGAACTTCCCGGCAGTGTAGTGGATAATGGCAATAATAACCTGGAAGCAAAGGATCAGGGCCATAAAAATGTTTCCGATTCCCTTGATGTTGCCATTGTGGATGCCCATAAGCAGGTATTATCGGATGAGACCCTGAATAAAATTGAAACTTTAAAGAAAAAGCTTCCGGGTGCAGACCCTGAGCAGGAAATAAAATTAGTCGACTCGTTAAGTGACTTATATGTCACTTCAAACATTTATGACAGTGCGGCAATGCTTTATGAAAAACTTCTTTCCGGCACATCAGATCCAGCCTATGTTCTTAAAACTGCTGATCTGTATTATGATGCCTACAATTTTGCAATGAACCGGGAAAAAGCCAGTTACCTGGGAAGTAAAGCGAGGCAATATTATAATATGATCCTTGATCAGGATTCCTCCCGGCTTGATATTAAAAATAAAATAGCCATGACCTATGTTTCCAGTTCCAACCCGATGCGGGGTATAGCCATGCTTCGGGAGATCCTGGAACAGGACCCTCAGAATGAAGACGCTATTTATAATATGGGCCTTCTTTCGTTGCAGTCCGGTCAATATGACAAAGCGGTGGAAAGATTTGAACAATTGACGAAAATAAACCCAAAAAACCTTCAGGGTCAGTTTTACCTCGGTCTCTCCTATTATGAATTGGGTGATAAAACCAAAGCTAAAACGCAGTTTCAACTCGTTAAAAGCATGGGGAATGACCCTGCAATTCTGACCACTGTCGATAATTATTTAAACGAATTGAAAAATAATTAATCATTTTAATCCAGGAATATGCCTTGCGGTAAGAAAAGAAAAAGACATAAAATAGCGACGCATAAAAGAAAAAAGAGGCTTAGAAAAAACAGGCATAAGAAGAAACAATAGTATTCTCTCTCATTCTTTTTGCATTTAGAAATGAAATTTTAATCGAACAGCCTTGAATTATACGCTGGTTATTAATGCCAATGATCAAGGATGTCGGATAGCACTTTTAAAAGATAAAGATCTTGTTGAGTATCATTTTGAAGAAGAGACCAGCGAATTTAAAGTAGGGGACATTTACCTGGGAATAGTTAAAAAGATTGTTCCCGGGCTGAATGCAGCATTCATCGATATCGGTTTCGATAAAGATGCATTTTTGCATTACCTTGATCTGGGAAGCCAGGTCAGATCCCTGAATAAATTCGTAAATCTTACTTTATCAAGAAAGAACTCTTCTTTAAAACTGAGTACTTTCAGGCTTGAGCCTGAAATAAACAAGTTAGGCAAGATCGGACAGGTACTTAATAAAAATCAACAGGTACTTGTTCAGATTGTAAAAGAACCGATATCTTCCAAGGGTCCCCGCCTGACCTCAGAGCTTTCTCTAGCAGGCCGGTACCTCGTGCTTGTACCGTTTTCAAATGCCATCAATATTTCCAAAAAAATTGTCGAAAACGAAGAACGCAAGAGGCTTACACGGCTGATCTCTTCCATCAAATCTGACAATTTTGGCGTTATTATCAGGACCGTTGCCAAAGGAAAAGAAGTTGCCGAACTGGATAAGGATCTTCAGAACCTCATGGACCTTTGGGAAAAAGGAATTAAGAATTTAAAATCCGCTAAACCCCGGACAAAAGTAATCGGCGAAATGGGAAGAGCTTCTTCCCTGATCCGTGACCTCCTTAATGAAGATTTCGATTCTATTTTTATTGATAGTAAAAACCTTTACGAGGATACAAGACTGTATATCAAAAATATTGCCCCGGAAAAAGAAAAAATAGTAAAGTTTTATAATGCAAAGACAAAAATCTTTGAACATTTCGGGATTGAAAAACAGGTAAAGACCCTCTTCGGTCAAACGGTTAACCTTCCGAATGGCGGCTATATTATCATAGAACATACGGAAGCCCTGCATGTAATTGATGTAAACAGCGGCAACAAATCCAATTCGTCGGGTGACCAGGAAACCACGGCACTGAATGTTAACCTTGAAGCCGCCAAAGAAATTGCAAGACAACTGGTACTCCGCGATATGGGAGGGATCATAGTAATTGATTTCATCGATATGCGTAAGGTTGAGAACAGAAAACAGGTATATGAGAAAATGAAGTCGGAAATGAAACTCGACCGTTCTAAATATACTATCCTGCCTCTTTCAAAATTCGGCTTAATGCAAATCACCCGGCAAAGAGTAAGGCCGGAAATGAATATAACAACACAGGAAACCTGTCCCACCTGCGGAGGAACCGGGAAGATATCCGCAACCATACTCGTATCCGATCAGGTCGAGAAAAACCTGGAATATATCATTACAAAACAAAATGAAAAACACATTTCGGTTATCCTTCATCCGTTCCTGCATTCCTATTTTACAAAAGGTATATTTTCAAAGCAGGTAAAATGGTATTTCAAGTATTTTGTATGGGTCAACCTTCAGAAAGATACTTCCTTTGGGATTACCGAATTTAAATTCATTAACCGGGTCGGCGATCCCATCGAAATTTAATTAGTTGCCTTAAAAAGGGTAAATACATTCAGCACCTTTACTAATTTTACAGTGTAATCAGAGTATTATGATTGATAAGCTCGAAGCCATAAAAACGAGGTTTGAAGAAGTGGGACAACTACTGGTGGATCCGAAAACACTGGCGGATATGAAATTGTATTCCAAACTTGGCAAGGAATATAAAGAGCTTGAAAAAATTGTAAGGAAATTTGAAACGTATAAACAAATTCTGAATGATGTTCATGGAGCCAAACAAGTCCTGGAAACAGAAAAGGATATGGAATTCCGTGAGATGGCAAAACTCGAGCTGGATGAACTTATTCCACAAAGAGAGAAAGTGGAAGAGGAATTGAAAGAGATGTTGATTCCAAAAGATCCTAATGACAATAAAAACGCGATCCTGGAAATCAGGGCAGGAACCGGTGGAGATGAAGCCGCCCTTTTTGCCGGCGATCTTTTCAGGATGTATGAAAGATATTGTGAGAAAAAAGGGTGGAAACTAGGCATAATTGATCTTACCACCGGCCCGTCAGGCGGATTTAAGGAAATTATAAGCACCATTTCAGGGGAAGGTGCCTATGGGGCGCTGAAATATGAATCCGGTGTCCATCGGGTTCAGCGGGTCCCCGTTACCGAAACACAAGGCCGGGTGCATACCTCCGCCGCGAGCGTGGCGGTACTCCCGGAAGTAGAAGATGTTGAGATCGAGTTGAATCTGAATGACGTTAGAAAGGATACCTTCTGTTCCTCGGGACCCGGAGGACAGTCGGTCAATACAACTTATTCGGCTATCCGGCTTACCCATATTCCTACGGGAATCGTCGTCACCTGCCAGGATGAAAAATCCCAGATCAAAAATTTTGAAAAAGCATTAAATGTTCTCCGGTCAAGACTGTATGAAATTGAAATGGAAAAAATGAATGATGAGATCGGGGAACAAAGAAAATTGATGGTAGGTCGGGGCGACCGGTCGGATAAAATACGCACCTATAACTTCCCGCAAAGCAGGATCACCGATCACCGGATTAATTATTCGGTCTATAATTTGCCTACCGTATTAAGCGGCGAACTGGATGATTTTATCGAGCAACTCAGGATCGCCGATAACGCGGAACGCCTCAAAGCCGGCAAGGAAAAAACGAAAAACTGATAGCTTTTTTGGATTGCCGTCTTCAGCGATCGCCTGTATTAAAAATAATTTCATCAGTCATGAAAATTTTCCAAAAAGAAATTTCCCTTCCGCGATTCAGACGGGGATTTCATGTGATAACCGATCAGATCATCAGCGAATTTCCCGAACTGCAAACCATCCGTACAGGACTGTTGCATATACATCTCAAACATACCTCCGCAGGATTGTCCATAAACGAAAATGCCGACCCGACGGTAAGATATGATTTTGAATCTCATTTCAACCGGATGGTTCCCGAGAATATCTCCTATTACGAACACGATGATGAAGGACCAGATGATATGCCCGCCCATCTTAAATCCTCACTGACAGGATGCCAGCTCACCATTCCGGTTACCGGTGGCAAGCTGAATCTTGGAATCTGGCAAGGCATTTACTTGTGTGAATTCCGGAACAGGGGAGGGTCTAGAAGAATTGTATTAACGGTACAGGGAGAATAAATACAATCCGGTAATTTATTGAATTTCTGCTTTCCGCTTTCTAAACTCTGATTTCATATCCTGATCTCAGATTTATTTATCCAACTTGTGCTTCAGAAATTGGGCGGTATAGCCTTTTGATTTTTTTACCATTTCTTCCGGGCTGCCTTCAAATACTATTTGCCCTCCCAATTCGTCCCCGCCTTCGGGACCAAGATCAATGATCCAGTCTGCATTCTTGATGATCTCCACGTTATGTTCAATAATCAACACACTGTGCCCTTCGGCAATTAACGCATTCATGGATTTAAGCAGTTTATTGATATCATGAAAATGAAGCCCCGTAGTCGGTTCATCAAATATGAAAAGGATTCGTTCCTTTGCTTCACTGTTGGCCTTTCCGAGGAAGGAAGCAAGTTTTACTCTTTGCGCTTCCCCGCCGCTCAATGAATTGGAAGACTGACCTAAGCGGATATATCCCAGCCCCACCTCCTGCAAAGGTTTTAATTTTGAAATGATAGCATGTTCATCCCTGAAAAATTCAATACTTTCATCGATTGTCATTTCAAGCACTTCGCTGATGTTCTTGTCATTGTATTTCACCTCAAGCATTTCACTCCTGTATCTTTTTCCGCCGCAATTTTCGCAAGTAAGATAGATATCGGCCATGAACTGCATTTCCACTTTTATAGTACCTTCGCCCTGGCAGACCTCGCACCGTCCGCCTTCTACATTAAAGGAAAAGTGCGAAGGTTTATAATTGCGCTGCATGGATAACGGCTGCTCCGCGTAAAGTTTCCGGATATTGTCAAATGCTTTTACATAGGTTACGGGGTTGCTCCGTGAGGATTTCCCGATCGGGTTCTGATCGACAAATTCCATTTGCGTGATAAGGTTATAATCACCTTCCATACGGTCAAATTTGCCGGTCGTATCCGAAACAGATCCTAATATTTTGCCAAGGGCAGGGTATAAAATTCTTTTAACGAGCGTTGACTTTCCCGACCCGCTTACGCCGGTTATTACCGTCATCACGTCGAGTGGGATTTTTACCGTAATATTCTTGAGATTATTTTCCCTTGCTCCTTCAATGATTATGCTGTTTCTCCATTGCCGTCTTTTGGCCGGGATCCGGATTGCATCCGTTCCATTGATAAATCGTGCGGTATAGGATTCTTTTTCGGCATTTATGTCATTAATATTTCCCTGGAAAACAAGGTTTCCTCCGTGGGCACCCGCATCGGGACCGATATCCAGGATCTGATCGGCGGCACGGATAACTTCTTCTTCATGTTCAACGACGATTACGGTATTGCCCAGGTCGCGGAGTTGTTTTAAAACTTTTACAAGCCGGTTGGTATCGCGGGGATGAAGCCCTATACTGGGCTCATCCAGAATATACATCGACCCTACCAGGGAACTGCCCAGCGAGGTCGCTAATTTTATACGCTGGTATTCACCCCCGGAAAGAGAAGCGGTAAGCCGGTTGAGGGTAAGGTAACCGAGACCGACCAGGTCAAGATAAGTTAACCGGCTGGTGATTTCCTTAATAATTCTTTTTGCCACTTTATTACTGAATTCACCCAGGTTAAGGTCTTTAAAAAAAGCAAGGCATTTGGATACCGGCATTAATACGATATCCGTAATGGAGATCCCTCCTACTTTTACGTAGGAGGCATCTTTCCTGAGCCGGGTACCTTTACAATCCGGGCAAGTTGTTCTTCCACGGTAACGACTCAACATTACCCGGTATTGGATCTTGTGCGTCTTGGATTCAATGTACCTGAAAAACTCATTCAATCCGTCGAAATACTTGTTGCCTTCCCACAAAAGATCATATTGTTCCGCAGTAAGCTGGCCTATTGGTCTGTGAATAGGAAAATTAAAACGGGAAGCATTTTTAATTAAAGGTTCCTGCCACTCCTTCATGATCTCACTACGCCAGGGAACAATGGCACCGTCATATACCGAAAGACTTTTATCCGGGATCACCAGTTCTTCGTCAATACCCAGGATATTTCCGAACCCCTCACAGGTTTTACATGCTCCGTAAGGATTATTAAAACTGAACAGATTAATGCTGGGTTCTTCAAATGTAATTCCATCCAGCTCAAATCGGTCGGAGAATGACTTCAAGCCTTTATCGGCAATTTCGATAATACAATCACCGTGAGATTCAAAATAGGCTGTTTGAATAGAGTCGGAAAGTCTGTAAACAAGGTCATTGTCATCGCTGGCAACGCTAACCCTGTCAATGACTACAAGCAGATCATTATGATTTTTATCGGCAAGGCGTTTATCCAGCAAATCATCTATAAGAATGATTTCATCTTTATAACGGACCCTGGTGAAGCCCTTGCTGAGCAGTACCCTGAGTTCTTCTTCCAGGCTGCGTTTATCTTTTACGGGAATGGGAGCCATAATAATCACCTTGGTTCCCGCTTTTTCCGCGAGAATATAATCAACAATTGAAGTCACGGTATCGCGACGAACTTCCTTGTTGCTTACCGGGGAATAGGTTATGCCTACCCGGGAAAACAATAATTTTAAATAATCATATATTTCTGTTGTTGTACCCACCGTAGACCGGGGATTTCTTGTATTAGCTTTTTGCTCTATAGCAATGGCCGGGGAAACACCCCGGATATAATCAACATCGGGCTTTTCCATTTTTCCCAGGAACTGACGGGCATAGGAGCTTAGGCTTTCGACATACATTCGCTGGCCTTCGGCAAACAAAGTATCAAAAGCAAGCGAAGATTTACCAGAACCTGACAATCCCGTAATCACCACCAGCTTGTTCCGGGGGATGGCAACACTCAGGTTTTTAAGGTTATTGACCCTGGCATTTTTAATGATTATAAACTGCTTTGGATCAAGCTGATCAATCTTTTCTACGGGTTCCGCAATTGTATGAACTGACATAGGAATGCAAAGATAATCCAGTTGTTCTGAATCTTAAATTTGTTGATCGTGAAAGAGTTAACAATAATATAAGAAAATATAAGTAATTGATAGAGTTGATTTTAGGCTATTCCTAATGAACAAATCCACTAAATGTTTCAAAAGGATTAAAAAACATGTTAAATAATTTTGCAAATAAAAAATGATTTTAATAGCTTAGTTACCGCCATAAAAATTAATGTTTAACAATTAACCAATATAATATGCAATAAACTTCTACGTTTTCTAAATGATACAATATGAAAATAAGTAAGGAGAGTGATCAGAAACTTGTATCACTGTACATTAAAGGAAACGAAGAAGCATTTGGACAGCTTGTTAAACGGCACAAGTCTAAGGTCTTTACTACGATTAACCTGATTGTGCGCGACCGCTATCTGGCAGAGGATCTTCTTCAGGAAACATTTATTAAAGCAATAAATACAATTAAAACAGGGCGCTATAATGAAGAAGGTAAATTTTTCCCCTGGATTATGCGAATCGCCCATAACCTGGCTGTTGATCATTTTCGCAAAGGAAAAAGATACCCGACTATTATCATGGAAGACGGCTGCCCCTTGTTTAATACCCTGGAGTTCTCAGAGGAATCCTATGAAAATGTTCAGATCACCAAGGATACACATGACCGTTTAAAAAAATTGATACAGGAATTACCATTAGCGCAAAAGGAAGTATTAATTATGCGGCATTATATGAAAATGTCCTTTAAAGAAATTGCGGAAACAACGGGGGTAAGTATTAATACAACATTGGGAAGGATGCGCTACGCCCTGATTAACCTCAGGAAAAAAATGACACTAACCAAGTCTGCCTATGATAAAAACTTTTACCCGGATTGATCTAATAAGATTTCTTTACAAGGAAACAACCAAAGAAGAAGACAAGAGAATCAGGAAGGCCCTCCTGGTTGATGAAGACCTGAAGGAAGAATTTAAAAACCTGAAAAAGCTTATCAGGGATATTGAAAATATTGAGTTGGAACCTTCCGATGAAGTCCTGAAAAAGATTTTAAATTACTCCAAATCCCTTAATTTGCATTCGGTAAAATCATGACCGATGCGAAAAAAGGAAAGGTTTGGAAAGTTCCTGGAATTCTTTGCTGCCCATTTCCCTGAACCGGAGACCGAATTAAGATACAAGGATCCCTACCAGCTCCTGGTTGCCGTTATTTTAAGCGCGCAATGTACGGATAAGCGGGTTAACATGGTTACTCCTGCATTTTTTGAAAAGTATCCTGCGCCTGAAAAATTAGCGAATGCGAAACCTGAACAGGTGTTCCCATTGATCAAAAGTATATCCTATCCCAACAATAAAACCAAGCACCTGATTGGTATGGCCCGTAAACTAACGGAGGATTTTAATTCCAATGTTCCGGCTAATGTTGATGAACTGCTGACTTTGCCGGGTGTGGGCAGAAAAACGGCTCACGTAATTGCCTCGGTTATATTTAACCTGCCTGTCCTGGCGGTCGACACGCATGTTTTCCGCGTATCCAAAAGAATCGGGTTGGCCTCCTCCAAAGCCAAAACACCGCTGGCCGTAGAAAAAGAATTAATGCAATACATTCCTGAGCACCAGATCCATAAAGCCCATCATTGGCTGATTCTGCACGGCAGGTATGTTTGCCTGGCCCGTAATCCTAAATGTGAATCCTGCGGATTACGATCTTTTTGCACTTACTTTCAAAGTCACTTTGTTCAATCTCCCCATGTGCGGAATTAATTTTATATATGACAGGAAAAGCAGACATTCCGGCTCTGTCATCACAAAAATGAATGATGCTATCAGACACCGGGGAATCGATAATTCCGGTGCCTGCGAGTTGAAATTCAATGAACAGACAATTTTTCTGGGGGCCAACCGGTTAAGAATTATCGATCAGGATACCCTATCCGATCAACCTTTGATATCCCCTGACAGAAAGTATGCCCTAATTTTCAGCGGCGAAATTTATAATTATCAGGATCTTAAATATCAATTGACTCAAAGGGGAATCAGTTTCAGGACGAATTCCGATACGGAGGTATTAATGTATTACCTGGCAGCGTTCGGCACCCTTGGGATAAGGGATTTGAAAGGAATGTTCGCCTTTGTTTTCGTAGATATGAATAATGGAATTATGATGGCAGCGAGGGACCGTCATGGAATGAAACCGCTTTTTTATTCTGAAAATGAGGATACGTTACTTATCTCTTCCGAAACCAGGGGAATTTATTCATCCGGTATCATTGAAAAAAAAATTGCTGAACCTGCCATCCGTGAATACCTAAGATACCGGTATGCCCGTTATCCTTCCACCCTATTTCATAATATATTCCAGCTATCTCCGGGATATCTTATGTCATTTGATTTAAGTACGCAGACAAGGTCGGAAAAATCTTATTTAGTTCCGACCAATGAAAAAACTTTTCCGGATGAGGGGGAACTTTTAATTCAAACGGAAAAAAAAATTGTAGATTCGATGAAAAGCCATCTACAGGCAAGTAAGCCAGCCGGTTTGATGTTAAGCGGAGGTGTTGATTCGTCACTTTTACTTTGCCTTGCCATTCAACATGATCTCCCTTTGCCGTACACCTTTTCAGTATTGAATGATTCCAGCGAAAAATCCTTTGGCACCCTTGACTTTCAATATTCCGAATGGCTTTCAAAAAAATTTTCCCTCGAAGATCACGAAAGGATAAAAGTAGGTAAAGAAATTCTTCATGACTTCCCGGGATTTGTTGCCGGTCTGGATATGCCGGTTGGGGATCCGGCATTTATTCTTACGGGGATATTATCGAAGGCAGCTTCCTCCCGGGTCGGTATATTACTATCGGGAGCGGGGGCTGATGAATATTTTGCGGGGTATAACCGTCACCGGGCATTTTATTATTACCTCAAACACTACCCCCGGATCATTAAACTTCATCGATTTTATCCTTTATTAAGAAAATTATTCGGCACAGGAAAGACGCATCCGCTGCGGAAAAAATTCAGATTGATCAATAAGTTTATTTATGATATTGAAGACCAACCGGCAGTAACCTATGACAATTTTATTTCAACAGAAAATGTAATATACCCGCCGGAAGAAATTCCTTTGTGGCCTGATCCGGATTCGGGCGACTTTATTGCCGAATGTATGCTAAAAGCCCTGGACCGTGACAGGAAAGATTACCTGGTGAATGATATATTGTTGATGAGCGACCAGGTTACAATGAATCACGGTATTGAAATAAGGTCACCCTACCTCGATGATGATCTTGTGAATTATACCAGAACCCTGAGCCCTCAATTATTGATGCAACATGGCAACAAATGGATTTTGAAAAAAATTCTTCAGAAATACGGCTTGTCTAAAATTGCCGGCAGGACTAAGGAAGGATTCGGAATGCCTTTCGGACAATGGCTCCGTGAAAAAGAATTTGATTACCTTCGTGAAGATTTATTATTCACTGGAAATAAATTATTTGATTTTATCGACCGCCACATGACAGCCAGAATGATTGATAACCATTTTGAATATAAAGAAGATCATTCCACCACGGTCTTTTCATTAATGGTTCTGTCGGAATGGCTGAAAACCGTTTGAATTTTTACACCGTTTGAAGATTTTATATATCCATCAGTATTATAAAACGCCGAGGGAAGGTGGCGCCATTCGTTCCTGGTATATTTCCTGTGCCATGGCACGAGCCGGTCATGAAGTGGATTTAGTCACAGCCGGAAATAAGGATCACTTTGAGAAAATAATTAATGAAGGCGTCACCGTTCATTACCTTCCTGTTCAATACGATAATTCATTCGGATTTGCCAGAAGGTTATGGTCATTTTATCAATTTGTAAACAAGGCGCTCCATTATGTCGCGGGGCTTGGAAAATTTGATATTGCCTATATTACCTCCACACCGCTTACCGTTGGAATAATAGCGTTGCGCCTTAAAAAAAAATATAAACTCTCCTATATTTTTGAAGTCCGTGATCTTTGGCCGGAGGCTCCTATTCAGGCAGGCATTATACGATCGGTATTCCTGAAGAAAATAGCAAGGTACCTGGAATCAAGAACGTATTCGGGGGCGAATAAACTGGTAGCCCTTTCACCGGGAATTGCCGGTTCCTTTTCCGGTAAAACATGGGTACCGGTGCATCTTTGCACCAATATTTCCGACTGTAATTTTTTCGGGATTACGACTGAAAAAAACCGGGAGCTATCCGAAAAATATTCTCTGGATGATGATTTTGTTATCGGATATTTCGGTGCCCTGGGGAAAATGAATGCCTTGACCTACCTGCTGGATGCGGCAAATTATTTCAAATTAAAAGCTGAAAAAATTAAATTTCTCATTATTGGAAACGGGGGACAGAAATCTCATTTACAGAGGATTGCGGACAGGAATAACCTGGATAATGTCATTTTTGTCGAGCACCTTGATAAGTTTCAGTTGCGGGAACATTTATCCCTGATTGATGCCGCTTATGTTTCCTTCGCTAAATTAAAAGTCCTCGAATCGAACAGCCCGAATAAATTTTTCGACGCATTGGCTTCGGGAAAACTGATTATTTTAAACATGAGTGGATGGCTCAGGGAAATTGTTGAAAAAAACAAATGCGGGTTTTATGCAGATCCTGAAGCCCCCGGAGCCTTGTTGAATCAATTGCAGCCATTCATTCATAACCGTTTACTTTTGGCGCAGTACCAGCGTAACGCCCGAAAGCTCGCTGAAAATAATTTTGAACGCGAAAAGCTGACTATTGAACTTTTAAAATTTATTGAAAAATAAAAAAAATTATCGATTAATTGTTTTTAATTCAGTTACACAGAGAAAACTTTTTTAAGCTTTTGTAGTCCTCTTTTACTTCTCTGGGTGTAAGCACAATCATTCGTATTTACTGTTTCGGGGTTTGAATTTCGATTTGGCAAAAAGATCTTCCGAATCGGAATTTTTCATCAGGTCGGTGAGGGTAACGTCCGGGTTATTTTTGAGATAAGCTTTCACAATTTCCCATCCGATCCAGCGTCCGATCCGCCCGGGGCAATTTGTGCCGATTTCGAAGGTTTTAGGTCGTTCAGAAATGAATTTTTCTATTAAATTATCGTCCGTGGTATACAATGCCTGGTTTTCAATAAAATTAGCCCATATTACCTCCTGGCTCGCATAAATATCTTTCATTTCCGTAGGCGTATATCCCAGGAAAATAGAATCAGGGACACAAGGGAGCATTTGTTGTGAAAAATGATATGCCTTTCCATAGAAAATCATATCCGCCAGCAGGGTGTTGTCGTTTTTATTGATTTTATCAAATCTCTCCGAAATGAACAGGAAAGTATTGGGGACCAGGTTTCTCCGCTGGTAACGTTTCAGCATGTAATCGGGGATGTTTTCAGGTTTATATTTTGCGCCATTCCCAAGATAATAATCGAGACCTAAAATAATCAGGGTATCCGAAACATACATATCCTTGGACATGCCTGAAATTACGGTTTCAATTCTTGGCACTTTGTATTCAGGGTAAAAATATTTTAGCCGTTTAAATGCATCCGTAAATTCCTGTTTTATGTCCGAAAGATCGCCGTAAACCCGGTTCACTTCCATTTCAAGCGTATCGATATGGGTATCCGTGAAAAGATTGTAAACGCTTTTGTAAAATACGCTGTCATTCGGGTATTGAGATTGTAATAAAAATATCTCAGAAAAGATTTCATGCTTAGCCAACAGCTTTTTAAGCTCCTCTTTGGACTTTATACTCATTAATTCCCTATCAAGCCGTTCAACTTTAAGGTTGACCCGGATGGATGAAATATCGGGAGATGACAGGCACTGTTGTTTTTTCCGGCAGCCTGAAATTAACACCAGAATGATAAGAAATAATGCCGGATACTTAATAATCTTCATATTTTAGTTATAACAACTCATTGGCCCCTTTATTTTAACTGATCGACAAAAGTATTTAATTTGCAGCATCATGAGGAAATTAATAATCACTTTATTGGCCTTAATTACCTGGTCGGCAGGTTACAGTCAGTTGAAGATCGGAATAAAGATCTCACCCGGATTGTTGAATAACCGTACCTATGTTAAACCCGATACCATACATGTTTCCAATACTGGCCTGAAATTTAAGATTCCCTTCGGTGTATTTTTCGATATCCCATTTACCGACCGTTATTATTTCACCACCGGATTAAACCTGGTGGGAAAAGTTACCGATCTGAATTACAAAGTAGGCAACGCGACGACGGAACATGAGAAAATACGACTGCAATACCTCCAGCTTCCGGTTACACTCAAACTAATGACAGATGAAATAGCTGTTGACAAAAGGTTATACTTCCAGTTTGGTCCTGCTTTCGAAGTGAAGATCGACGATAAAAGCAATTCAATAAAGTATATTAACAATGTATTGTTCGGTGACATCTCGTTTTTATTCGGTGGCGGTATTGATATGAAGATCGGGCCTAATTCCTCCATGATCCTGGGTCTTTCTTACAACCGCGGACTACTTAATATCGTGGAAAATAGCAGTTTACCCAACGAGAAATTCAGTGTAAAAAACGATTTATTCCTGTTTGAAATAGGCATCAGGCCGTAAGCCGGTAAATTTTTATTGCCCTCCCAGTTCTTTGTACCTGAAACAGCTAACAAGATGGTCGTTTACCATTCCAATGGCCTGCATATGGGCGTACATAATCGTGCTCCCTACAAATGTAAAACCTCGTTGTTTCAGGTCTTTGCTTAACCGGTCGGATTCCATGGTAGTAGGTTTTATCTGTTTCAATGTTTTCCACCTGTTTATTTTTGGTTGTCCGTCAACAAATTGCCAGATATACTGGTCAAAGGTTCCGAACTCATCCCGGATTTCAAGAAAGTGCCGCGCATTATTGATCGCCGATTCAATTTTTAACCGGTTACGGATAATGCCGGGGTCTTTCAACAATGAATTTATTTTACGTTTATTAAAATGAGCCACTTTTTCAGGGTCGAAACCTTCAAAAGCTTTCCTGTATCCGCCTCTTCGTTTCAGTATGGTAGCCCAGCTCAGTCCAGCCTGTGCTCCTTCCAAAACAAGGAATTCAAAATGCTTGATTTCGTTGTGAACGGGGACACCCCATTCATGATCATGGTACCGGACATATTCGTCGAATTGTCCCAGACACCAGTTGCATCTGATTTTATCCATATATTTTAATGTACATAACTTCCGGCGTTCATATCAAAAGTTCCCCCGGTTGCGTGATCAGCTTGTCCGCTGGCAAGAAATGCGATCAGGGGCGCAAGATCTTCCGGGCGTGTCAACCGGTTTAAAGCCACACCGCTAAGGACATAATTTTTACCGTATTCATCTATAAATTGCTGTGCCATATCTGTCTCAACAAAGCCCGGTGCAACCGTAAAAGCCACAATATTTTTTTTCCCGTAGGCCCTGGCCAGTGAACGCGTAAGGGCAACCACTCCTCCTTTGGAAGCGGCATAAGCCATATATTCGGCTGTGTCTCCATTGAATGCCGCACGTGATGCTATATTGATTATTTTTCCTTCCTTCCCTTTTTCCAGGAAGTGCTTTATGGCAAGGTTACATAAGATAGCAACTGCATTAAGGTTTATATCCAGTGTCCTTTTCCAGTCATTAATCCATTGTAAGGTATCGGCAAACGGTTCGGAATGTATGGCAACACCGGCATTGTTAACCAGAATATCAATCGTTCCCAACCGGGAGATAACAGACCGGTGCAACTGAATAGTAGCGTCCAGGTCGGATAAATCCGCAGGAAATATCGAAACTTTTCCCGGGTGTGAATTTAAAATGGATTCAGCCTGTTGTTTTCCGGTATGGTAATGCACAGCAACGTAGGCACCTTCGGCAATATATCGTTCTGTAACCGCTCTGCCGATGCCCCGGTCACCTCCTGTGATGAGTGCAATCTTTCTATTCAGTAAATTTTCCATCTGAAAAATTATTTTTCAATAATAAAAAAAATTGCGTTAATACAGGCTTTATTTCTTAAATTACAAACCGTTCAACTTTAAAGCTATGTATAAACTCAGAATTACAATTGCTACGGCAATTTTATTTCTTATTCCTTTAGTCTTCGCAAATGGGAATACATGCTTTGGCTGTATTTCACTGTATGGCGATTCATCACGGTCGGAAATTATACGGATTGCATTTTACAATACGGAAAATCTTTTCGATACCGAGGACGATCCTAAAACCAGGGATGAAAGCTTTACGCCGGAAGGAGATCATCATTGGACTTATACGCGTTATAAGAGAAAGTTAGATCATATCGGCCGGTGTCTTGCACTGGTCGGGGGTGATAACCCACCGGCTATCATAGGCCTGTCGGAAATTGAAAACCGGAAAGTATTAAATGATTTAATCAATACCGTGTGGTTGAAAAATGTTCATTACCGGATTATCCATAAGGATTCTCCGGACCACCGTGGAATTGATGTTGGTTTTCTTTATGACCCTGCAGTCTTTGTACCGTTGCACTATGAAATGATCGGTATAGATACCTCTGAATACCATATCTATACCCGTGAGATGATCTATGTGGAAGGGAAACTGTTAGCGTCCACCATCATCCACCTGTTTGTAGTTCACTGGCCATCAAGAAGGGGAGGGCAGATCGCTTCTGAAAAACGCAGAATGCTGGTTGCCGGTATGTTAAGGAAAAAAGTTAAATCCATTCTTGCCGGCGATTCCCTGGCCAATATTTTAATCATGGGGGACTTTAATGATAATCCCGGAGACGAGAGCCTGAGGAAGGTTCTCAGGGCTATCCCGGCTCAAAAAATAAACCAGGACAAGGTATTAATCAATCTGATGTTTCCGCTTGCCGCAAGAAATGAGGGTTCCTACTGCCATCAGCATAATTTCCCCGAATGGGATAACCTTGATCAGATCATTGTTACCGGCAATATATACAACGACCGTTCGGGAATTGAAGCGATTGGAAACAGAGCTTATATATTCAGGAAAAGCTGGTTAATGGATCAGAATGGCGTAAGGCCGTTTTCTACCTTTCTCGGACCTCGGTACCTGGGAGGTTTTAGTGATCATTTGCCTGTTTATATTGACCTGGAACTGACCGGGAAAAATATTCAATAACAAACTAAATTTTTTCGGATCCAGGATTTCCCCTGTACGCCGAGCGCAAGCCCGGTGGCATTGCATTCAAATGCGTAGGAAGCATCAGCGTAAGTTGTATCGGAAAACTGGTATTCGTATAAAAGGGTGTTGTTAGGTTCTCCTGAAATATTCCAGCTGAAATTAACGGTTTTATTTTCATCGGGAATAATTAATTCACCGGTTCCGTCATAATTGTAGTTTTTATAAATAAGCCGGTTAGGTCCCCCGAAGGGGTCGGTGACCAATGTATACCAGTCCCCTATAATACAGTTACCGCTCACCATTCCGATCTTATTTCCGGGCATTGAAAAAAACCCGCAGGTACCTTCTGTCCAGGCCGTATATTTAAAAGTCCCTGTCAAAGAACTTACCGAACCGTCGGCGGTACTTAATTTCAATTCCCGGAAAGCCGGGCTTTCGACATTGAGTTCGGGCAATTTATGATCGTCAAAACGAATGGTATTATCGCTATAAAAGTGGCCCCAGGTGCAGCCTGAACCATTGTAAGTCGGGTCACAAATGAACACCCTGTTAGAATCTTCATTTTCAATGTTTTCAATGGCCATGGAAATCGAATCATTTCTCAGGAGCTGGTAGGAACCGACTGCATTGAGGGTAATGATTTTCGGAGAATCTATGATAGTAGTTTTGCCGCAGCCGTGCATCAGGAAGCATGTGAGGATTGAAAGAATTGCCAGTAAGTTCCGCAAAGGGTATAGTGCCTTTTCGGACAAATTTAATAAAAGACTTCAATTAAAGTTTCCGAATATATCCATATACGGGGTTAAATTGAAAAATTTAATTATCAGTAATAGTACAATTATATGATAAAAAGTCAGCCAAACGGTGTTTTTTTAAGCTTATTCATAATAATTTCCTCGTTTAATTGCGAAAATATTATATATGATATACATCAGTTTTCCAATTGATATTAATCAATTGCTGCCAGGAAGGATTGAATTAATTTTAAACTGTTTTAAGATAAAGCAACAACGGTTGCATTTTTTAATTGACAATGGGTATTTATAGCAATATAATTTTTTGTGTGTGGTGTTTATATAGAAAGCGTTAGGAAAGGGAAAAAGAAACTTGATTTTTATTATTTACTGTTTGACGTAGGAATTTCGATTGATTTTTTAAATTTATTTCCCTGACAAGTTTTTTTCCTTTCCATAACGCTTTCTGTTTTTTTATAGAGTACATCCGTTCTTATTTTTCCCCAATCATTGATAACTCCGAACCTTGGAGGAGTTTCTGCTGCCAGTCTTTCAACCGCAATTGACGGATTTAACCTTTCCAGGAAATCAATTACAAAATCAATATAACTTTCCAAAGAAAACCGGTGAAACAAGTTGGGTGACGATAAATAAATGGAAGCGATGCGTGTATTTTTTAATACCTGTAACTGGTGGAATTTAATAGCAGAGAGGGGCAAATCTGAAATGATAGAAGCTTCATTAAGCATATCTTCCAATGATTCGCCTGGCAATCCGAAAATAAAATGACCGGTTACGGGTATATTTCTTTTTGCAATCGCATGAATCGCATTAAACGATTGCCGGAAATCATGCCTCCGGTTGATGAACGACAGGGTGGAATCGTAACAGGATTCAAGGCCGAGTTCAAGAAAAACGGGATAAGACCCTGCTATTTCCTCCAGCAGGTCCAATACATTATTATCAATGCAATCCGGTCGGGTTGAAACTGCGAGTGCTGAGATCATGGGGTGATCGAGAGCTTCCCGGTAAATTTTTTTCAATTCCGGTACCGGCGCATAGGTATTGCTGAAGGGCTGGAAATAGGCCATGTATCTGGCTGCACGCCTGTATCGCCACCGGTGGAATTCTATGCCATTATCAATCTGTATTGGAATAGCTTTATTCCTGAAACAATAGGAAGGCACAAAGCTGGTACCGGAGCAATAAATACATCCATCGCTGTCCAGGCTACCATCACGGTTAGGGCAGGTAAAGCCGGCATACACCGATACTTTCTGAATTCTTCCTCCGAATTTTTCCCTGATCCTGTTCGACCAGGAATTAAACCGGCAGGTGTCACCCCAGGGATAAATATTTCCGGCCGGTAAAAAGTCATTCATGTTATATTCGGAGTATTAAAAAATTTCCGGAAGATAAAAATTAATTATTTAAGATCCGGTTATTAATGCATCTCTCAGGATAACGGCAGGGTGCAAGGCTATTTTATCAGTGCCATCCTTGATCTGGTGACGACAGCTTGTTCCCGCTGCCGCAATGATAAAATTGCCGTTGGCTTTCCGGATACTCGGGAACAAAACCAGCTCACCGATTTTCATGGACAGGTCGTAATGTTCTTTCTCATAGCCGAATGATCCTGCCATTCCGCAACAACCGGAAGGAATATTCTGTACTTCAAAGTTTTCTGGAATTGACAATGCTTTTTTTGAAAAAACCAGGGAGGAAAGTGTTTTCTGATAACAATGTCCATGCAGCAGTATTTTTGTCTTATTCGAAGTAAAGCTTCCCTTTTTTATATTTCCTGCTTCAAATTCCCGGGTGATAAACTCCTCGAAAGTAAATGTGTTACCCGATAATTGAAGGGCCTTTTCTTTCACATCGTCCCCGGCAAGATCAGGGTATTCATCCCGGAAGGTAAGAATGGCTGAAGGTTCAAGGCCTATGAGCGGGGAGTGATCCGATACCAGGGTTGAAAGTTCTCTTATATTCCGGATCGCAATTTTCCTGGCTTTCTTCAGCAATCCTTTTGATATAAAGGTCCTGCCGCTTTCTGTTGCGGAAGATAACCGAACGTCATAACCTAGACGGGTAAGCAGTTGAATGGCTGCTTCGCCGGTATCGACATCCTGGTAATTCGTAAACTCATCGCAAAAGAGAATGACGGATTTAATCGCTTCATTCGGCTTGATCTTAAGATAATTTTTCAAATACCAGCGTCTGAGCGTATATGGGTTCAGGCGCGGAAGTTTACGAAATGGTGAAAATCCAAGTATACCTTTGATCAGGCCGGCGGTCGGAGGGAAATCCATGAAGAAATTATAAAACCATGGAAACAATGAAAAAACCTTATTTATTTTCGTGATTTGCGCGATCATCCGGGATGTTAACGGGATACCGTTGGCATCCTGGTAATTTTGCAGAAATTCGGCTTTCAGTTTGGCCATGTCCACATTGGAAGGACATTCCGACTTACATCCTTTACAGGAAAGACACAAGTCAAGAATCGATTTGATTTCTTCGTGGTCAAAACGATTCTTTTTCTCCGAATGAGTAAGGTACTCCCTTAATATATTGGCCCTCGCCCGCGTGGTATCCTTTTCATCTTTGGTCGCCATATAGCTCGGGCACATAATTCCTCCGGTGAGATGCGTTTTTCTGCAATCACCCGATCCGTTACATAATTCAGCCGCACGGAGAACACCCATGGTGGATGAAAAATCAAGATAAGTAGGAATATCGGGATTGGGCTGATCGGCCTCATAGCGGAGGCTGGTATTCATGGGCTGTGTTTTAACAATCTTTCCCGGGTTAAAAATATTATCGGGATCAAAAGTCTTTTTTATTCTTTCCAGCAATTGGTAATTATGAGGCCCGACCATAAAGGGGATGAATTCACCCCTGAGCCTACCATCCCCGTGTTCCCCGGACAGGGATCCCCTGTATTTCTTAACCAGGGCAGCAACTTCCTCCAGCACCGTTCTGTATAATTTCTGGCCATCGGAAGTCTTCAGGTTTATTATCGGCCGCAGGTGGATCTCGCCAGTTCCTATATGGGCATAATGAACACAATACAGGTTGTGTTTGGAAAGAAGATCATTCATTTCCCGGATATAAGCCTCAAGGTCATCCACATCCACTGCAGTATCTTCAATTAAGGGTACCGCCTTGGCGTCACCGGGAATATTGGATAACAGCCCCAGGCCGGCCTTGCGTAAAGCCCAGATCCGGGTCATGTCCTCGCCGTATAATACAGGATAATGATAGCCGAATCCATTTTGCCCGAACTCATCGATCAATTCGTTTACTTTCCTGTCCAGCGCTTCCTTTGTTTCGGAAGCAAGCTCGATGATCAGGATTGCCTGCGGGTCACCCTTGATGAAAAAACGGTTGTTATTCTGCTCAATATTCTGTTTGGTGCAATCAAGTATATAATGATCAATCAATTCAACTGCATAGGGCTTATATTTCAATGCGATCGGATTGGCTTCAAAGGATTCATACAACGAATCGAAATGAATGCATACCAGCGCCTTGTTTTTCGGCGGGAAATCATTGACATGAAGTTTTATTTCAGTAATAAAACCCAGGGTACCCTCAGAGCCTGCGATTAGCTTGCAGACATTAAAGGGGATGCCGTTATTTTTAAATGGATCCGTATCTAACAGGAGATCAATCGCATATCCGTGGTTCCTTCGTTTGATTGATTTTTTCGGGAAATTATTTTCGATTTCCGATTGGTTGGCCGAATCCGACAAGATATTCCGCAGTTCATTATAGATATCCTGTTCCAGTTTTCCCGATACGCCAATACCGCTGCATTTGGCATTTAATTCATCGTTGGAAACCGCATTAAACGTCACCTCGTTTCCATCGGCCAGGATCATTTTAACTTCCAGGAGATGATCCCTGGTGCTTCCGTAAACAATCGAATTGGATCCGCAGGAATTATTGCCTACCATACCCCCAATCATGGCCCTGTTGGCGGTGGCGGTTTCCGGCCCGAAAAAAAGATCAAATGTCTTCAGGTGCATATTGAGTTCATCCCGGATTACCCCGGGCTCCACCTTAACCCATTTCTCTTCTTTATTTACTTCCAGGATCCTGTTCAGGTATTTGGAAACATCAACCACTATGCCGTTTCCAACCACCTGGCCTGCCAGCGAAGTACCGGCGGTTCTGGGTATAACGGAAGATTTTATTTCCCTGGCCAGTGAAATAATTTTATGAATATCTTTAACCGATTTCGGGTTGGCAACGGCGAGAGGAAGCTCCCGGTAGGCGGAAGCATCGGTGGCATACAACCGCTTGCGAATATTATCAAAATAAAAATCCCCTTCTAAGGTTTTTGAGAAGGCACTAAATATTTTGTTATAACTTTCTGCCATTACAGGCGTTTTTTTATTTCAACGTTGTTGATGCAATATTATCTACTAGGAAAGATATTTCTTCCACCACCACTGAAAAACTATCAGTGCCCAGAGGTGGGCGTGAACATCACCTGGTGATCTGCTGAACAATCTTTTTTTGTACAGCGCTATTTCCCCGGGATTGAAAATACCCTGATCCCTGATGAAACCATCTTCCAATAATTCATCCTCAATGGTCGATTTCAGACCGGTCCGCATCCACCTCAAAAGGGGCACTTCAAAGCCTTTTTTAGACCTGTTCAATATGGTTTCGGGCAAAAAATCTTCGAAAACGCTTAATAAAAGGGCTTTTTTTCTGCCATTTGGAATTTTTAAACCGGCTGGTAAACCGGAAACATATTCTACCAATTCATGATCAAGAAAGGGAATTCTTACTTCCAGGCCGTGGGCCATCGACATCAGGTCAACCTTGAATAACATATCATTGGGAAGCATGAAAAGAAGGTCTTTAATTAGGACGGATTCCATATTATTATCAATCCCCGCCAGCCAGGTTTTCCTTTCATTTGAAAGTGTGTCCTGGTCAATCCGCCCGGCTATTTCCGGATTTAAAAGATTTCCCGCGCCGGCTTCATTATTCATAGCACTCCAAAACCAGTATTTATAAGGAGGGGATAGCTTATGTCCTTCGCAAAATCTTCTGAGCTGCCTAACCTTGTTGCTGAAGGTATCGTTTCTTGACTGCGGTAAAATTTTCCAAAGAAATCGAAGTGAATAAACCGTATTTTCAGTAACACCGGGATGCAGAGAACGATAAAATGCAAGATGTTTATTATAACCTGCAAAAAGTTCATCGGCGCCGTCACCGGATAAGGCAACCGTAACATGTTTTTTCGTTTCCCTGCTTAAGATATAAACAGGAAGGGCAGATGAATCGGCAAAAGGTTCATCGATATGATCCAGTACCGCATTAAGATTTTCATATAGATCCTTTTTGGAAAGAATGAATTCCGTATGATTAGTTTTAAAGTGACCGGCTACCATACGTGAATATTTGGTTTCATCAAAAAACGGGTCATCGGAATATCCTATGGAAAATGTATTCAGCCCGTTTTTCATTCCCGCTGCCAAACCCGTGATGATGGAGGAATCAATTCCGCCGCTCAGGAATGTTCCGACAGGAACATCCGCCACCAGTCGCCTTTCTATTGATTTTTCCAGTCCGGTCCTTATATTCTTTTTAATGTTTTCTTCCGAATCCTTAAATTCAGGATCCGGCACCGGTAAATGATACCATTGCCTGGTTTCAAAGCGTTTTTCTTTTATTTGAATATAATTACCGGGTAAAAGTTTGTGAACACCGTTTATTATACTTAATGGACCCGGTATATAATTTAATTGAAGAAAATAATGGAGAGCAATAAGATTTATTGATCTTTCAATCCCGAAGGCGAGTACAGATCTAAGCTCCGAAGCGAAGATCAGTTTATCCTCGTCAAGAAAATAATAAAGTGGTTTTATTCCAAATCGGTCTCGTGCAATGAATAATTCATCATTCTGCTGGTCGTAAATGGCAAAGGTGAAAAACCCGTTAAGTTTTTCGAGGCAATCAACACCATATCTTATAAATGCATTTAATACAACTTCGGTGTCACTCTGTGTTTTAAAGGACATACCTTCCCGGATCAGATTATCACGCAGGCTTTTATAATTATAGATTTCGCCGTTGTATACAATCCAGTACCGGTCGCCGGAGTCCGACATAGGTTGGTTGGCTCCAGGACTTAAATCGATGACTGCCAGGCGACGGTGACCCATGCCAACGCGTTCATGCAGGTAACTGTTCTGGAAATCCGGTCCGCGGTGCTGAATTAAATCAATGGATTTTTGAAGATTTATCATATGAAATCTTCCAATCTCATTGAATGCATACAAACCGGTGATCCCGCACATGATGAAATAATTAAATAAAAATTCGTATTATCGTACTATTGCAAAGATGGCCAAAGCCCGTCATATTATAATTTTCGTTTACGCAATTATTTGCCTTTCAGGCTGTGTCGGGACACGTCTCTCCAGAACTCAGAAGATAAAGAAGGTTATTGCCACCGCAAGGTCTTATACCGGAACACCCTATCGGTATGGCGGAATGTCGCATTCAGGAATTGATTGTTCAGGTTTATTATATATGTCTTTCAAATCGGCAGGAATAGCGATGCCCCGGACCGCCAGGGAACAATCAAAGGTGGGTAAAAGGGTGTTCATAGATGATCTGAAGCCGGGAGACATGGTATTTTTTGCGGCAGGGAAGCGAAGAAGAAAAATTACCCACGCCGGCCTGGTAACGGAAAGATTTGACGATACCGTAATCCGGTTTATTCATTCTTCAACCAGCCGCGGAGTGATTGAAGTCAATTTATTAAGTGAATATTACCGTAAAATTTTTATCAAAGCCAGAAGACCGAGGTATTGAAATTATTTTTTATTAGTTATGTTTGCGTTGGAAAATTTTTCTGTTTTATATCCACGGACAAAACACGGGAAAAAATTTTCCGCTTTTGTTCCGTTTGGACGGGACGAATG
>CAYNCU010000010.1:0-39278 GCA_964395765.1 uncultured Roseivirgaceae bacterium
AGGTCATCATGATATCGGCAGCGGTAATAATACCCAGTATTTTGGGCGGATGATCATGGTCATCGATCACCAGTAATTCTTCCACCTGGTTTTCCTGCATGATCTGCTGGGCCTTGAGGATTGATTCATATGGATGAGCTTCCAGGATCGATTTATTCATAATATCCATAGCCGTCTTATTGGTGCCGTTTTCATCTTGCAACAAATGGGTTACATCGGAAACATTGAACATCCCGACCAGTTTATTTTCATGATCCACCACCGGAAAAATTCGTTGGCTGGTATCGGCAGCCAGTTTAAGGATATTCTCAATCTTCCAGTCCTCGGGAATGGTCATTACCCTTCTGGTTTTTTTATAGGTTTCTTCCACCGTAGTGGTTTCGAAAATATCAGGAGCATATTCTCCGAAGTGTGCCTGGGAATAGATCTTGCTGGGGACCTGGCTTCGGTAAATACTCCATTTCTTTCTTGCTACCAGGTAGGCGATGGAACATACCCACATACTGGGCAGCAGCAATTCATAATTTCCGGTCAGTTCGCTTACCATAATAATGGTGGAAATCGGGGTGTTGGCTGCAGCCGCAAAAAATCCTGCCATTCCGACGATGGCGAATGTGGAAGGATACAGGGTAAGCCGGGGGAAAATAAATTGCATGATATAACCGATAGAAGCGCCGAGGGTTCCGCCAATTACCATGGAAGGTCCGAAAACACCTGCACTTCCACCCGAGCTAATGGTAAAGGACGTCGTCAAAATCTTACCGATCGCCACCAGGATCAGGATCGCGAGGGTCAGGTGGGTAACGTCATTCTGAAGTATTTCCTGGAGGATGCCGTATCCGCCTCCCAACACATCGATCACAAATTTCCTGTCATGGGTCACCTCAATCAGAATGAGCCCTATGGTTCCGGTGATAAGGCCCCCGATCATGGGTTTGATCATATTCGGGATTTTCCATTTCCCAAAGATCTCCTTGATGCCGTAAAATGTTTTCACAAAAACAAAAGCAGCGAAGGCCAGGATCAGGGCTTCAATGGAATAGGGAATAAGATCGAAGGCATTCGAGAAGCCATGCTGGCCGGCATCGGTAAACATGTGGCCCCAACCGAACCGGAATGAATAAACGGAATAAGCAATGATGGATGAGACAATAGCCGGGAGCAATACTTCGGTTTCAACTTCCGCGGAGGAATATAATACTTCAGCGCCAAACAAAGCCCCGGCAAGGGGCGCCCTGAATATACTTCCTATACCGGCTCCTACTCCGGCAGCCACCAGCCAGCGCCTGGTTTTAATATCAAGTCCTAACCGCAAGGAAAGAAAACTGCCGATCCCGGCGCCGATCTGGGCGATAGGACCTTCACGTCCACCCGATCCGCCGGTTCCTAAAGTGATTACTGATGCGAAGAGCTTAATAACCGGAACAATTGGTCTGATGATCCCCCGTTTCCTGTGAAAGGCATTGATGGCTTCATCGGTTCCGTGCCCTTCCGCTTCCGGAGCGAACTGGAATACCAGGAAGCCGGCAATAAGGCCGCCTATCGCCGGAATGATGATAACCAGAATAGGATAAAAAGTCCCAAGTGTAAAATGACTGACGTAAGTTTCGCCCCCCGGCCGCATTGGCTGAAGTCCCATCCAGTGGCCTATGGCATATTCCCTGACATAAATTAGAAAAGTCTGAAATAAGATGGCCCCTAATCCGCTTACGATGCCAACAATTGACCCCAGAAAAAGCCACCGGCCCGCTAACCTGAAATCAAATTCTCCTCTGAGAAACGAAAACCTGAATATCTTCATTTACCTCTTCGTATCAGCCCTTTTTTGTCAACTCCTTCTGTATTAATAGTTTGAGCCCTCTAATGTACCTTATTTACATTAAGAATGATATATAATTGAAGGGAAATAAGTTCCGGAAAAGTGATCAGGGTTTAACCCAACGAAAACTGAAACTTATGATTTCGGCTCGCAGATTTCAGATTTTGATCTCAGGTAAGACGGATCCCAGGGGTTCTTTTATAGCTTAGCACTTTTATCACCTGATGCATTTTGAATGGGATGTAAATCAGTATCCTGAATCTTAAATCAAAATCCGATTTCTGAAATATGAACACTAATTAAGGGAATACAATCTAAATAAAAGGGGATGCTATTTGAGGATATTGTAAACAACAAAGGAACACAGGTAAGCAAGACCGGACATGTAAACCACCTGAAGCAAAGGCCACT
The DNA here is from genome assembly GCA_964395765.1 of uncultured Roseivirgaceae bacterium. GTDB lineage: Bacteria > Bacteroidota > Bacteroidia > Cytophagales > Cyclobacteriaceae > DATDPY01. Next base: position 2,231 of record CAYNCU010000010.1, read on the forward strand.
TCAGGCTTTTGGTTTCCCGGAAAACCACCGCCAGCGTACTCATACATTGCATGGCAAAGACATAGTATATAATCAATGAAAAAGCCACGGCAGGAGTATAAACGGGGAGCCCGGTATCCGGATTTTTCTCACTCTGCAGGCGGGTACGGATGGTCCCGGTATCATCGATATCTCCCCCTATACTGTATAGGGTAGCCATAGTCCCGACAAAAATTTCACGCGCCGCAAAGGATGAGATAATAGCAATTCCCATTTTCCAGTCGAATCCAAGCGGGCGAATAACCGGTTCAATGGTCTTCCCGATCATCCCGGCATAGGAATTTTCGAGCTTAAAGGATGCTACTTCCCTTTTCACTTTCACAGGGTTAAGATTTTGCATTTGCGGTTCACTCTTCACAATGGCTTCGGCATTTTTAAATTTATTTCCGGGCCCGTAATTGGCCAGCACCCAAAGGATAATGGAGATGGCTATAATAATTTTACCGGCTACCAGCACAAAGGTCCTGGACTTTTCCCAAAGGGTAAGGCCGACGTTTTTCCAGCGCGGTAATTTATATAACGGCAATTCCATGATCAGGAAGCTCCGTTCCTTTCTTTTGAAGATCACTTTGATAAGCAAGGCTGATAAAATTGCGGCCAAAAATCCGAGGATATATAATCCCATAAGGGTCAAACCCTGCAGGTTAAGGATACCGAGAATATAACGGTTGGGAACCACCAGGGCGATCAGGATCGTATAAACCGGCAACCGTGCAGAACAACTGATCAGCGGAGCCACAAATATTGTAGATAACCTATCTTTCCAGTCATCGATAGAGCGGGTGGCCATGATGGCCGGAATGGCGCAGGCCACGCCAGAGATCAGGGGAACGATACTCCGGCCGTTTAACCCGAATTTCCGCATGATCTTGTCCATGAGATAAACAACTCTTGCCATATACCCGGATTCCTCCAGCAGGGAAATAAAGGCAAACAGGATGGCAATCTGGGGCACGAATATCAGGATTCCCCCGATACCGGGTATGATCCCGTCGACAATCAAATTGGAAAGCATGCCCGCGGGGAGTATGTCTTTAAGAAATCGGCTTAGGTCCGAAAATGAATGGTCAATCAGGTTCATCGGGTACTCAGCCCATGAAAAAATCGCCTGGAAGACAAGAAATAGAATGACAAAGAAAATAAGGTAGCCCCATATCCGGTGGGTTAATATCTTATCGATCCTGTCGGTCAGTGTGAATTTGGCGTTTTCATCAGCCGAAGCGACCGTTCCCTCAAGCCTGTTGTTGATAATCCCGTAACGACTTATGGTTTCTTCCGCCTGGCAAGCATTCGCATCGAAACCATAGGATGAACGAAGTGCACTCAGCTTTTCTCTTTCGGCTTTGGAAATTAATGCGGCGGGGTCGTGAACGGCAAGCTGCCACGACCTGTAGTCATTACTGATATTGAATTCCTTTTTTATTTCACCTACCAGATCGCAGTATTTTTCGAATCCATTGAACTGTGGTTTATTTACCGGGATCAGCCTATATTGCTGAAGAACGTTTTTGAGTTTATCAATACCTTCACCGTTCCTGGCATTAATCTCAACCACAGGAACGTTGAAATTCATGGATATTTTTTTTGCATCGATTTTTATTCCTGATTTCCGGGCCACGTCAATCATATTCAGGGCGAGGACTACAGGCAATCCCATATCCCGGACCTGTGAAAATAAAAGCATGTTCCTTTTCAGATTTACCGCGTCGGTGATTACCACCACGATGGATGGGTTATCCGAATGCATTTCGGTAAAAAGGGTTTCAAAAACCACCCTTTCATCGGCAGAACGGGGATAAATGCTATAAGATCCGGGAAGGTCAAGAATTTCAGCGCTGATTGAATTGTTAATAAGGCAGTTACCTGATTTTTTATCAACCGTTACGCCGGGGTAATTACCTATTTTCTGATTGAGGCCTGTGAGTTGGTTGAACAGGGATGTTTTACCGGAATTGGGATTCCCTACAAGCGCCACTCGGATCTTTTCACGGGCCATCATTTCCGAAGAGTCACTGGAGATTTATCAGCGCCGCTTCATCCAGTCTGATCGACACATTATAACCTGATACACGTACCGAAATAGGATCTCCCATAGGCGCTTTACCATTCAATTTTATCTCAGAACCCGGTAAAAAGCCCATTTCCAGGAGTTTCAGAGACAGGTTATTGTCGCCAAAGCCCTTAATTACGCCAATTTCCCCCTTTATCAGGTCCGCCACTGTCCTCTCCATTTTTTTATTTTTATTTAGATTCATTATAAATAAGATCAAAAATATCTATGTAATAGAACAATAACAACCTATTTCTCAACAAATAAATTGCAACACAAATATTTCCACATAATGGTCAGGAGTCCTATGATTTTAATCATGGATATTGCTGATCTAACCTTAAAAATTTATGAGATTTGATCGAAAAAGAGGGGAAATGAACATAAAAAGGTGATACAGGAGACGAATTTTCATATTTACCGTTCCTCCGCAGGATCAGGGAAAACATATAACCTTGCCAGGGAGTACCTTAAACTGGCTCTGGAAAGGCCGGGCGCTTATCGTCATATCCTGGCGGTAACGTTTACCAATAAGGCGACATGTGAAATGAAAACGAGGATCATTGGTGAGCTGGCGGAAATGACCTCCCCTGAATCTCAGTCTTCCATGGCCGCTGAATTATCGGCCAGCTTAAACCTGAACCGTCTTCAGCTTCAGGAAAGATCACTGCTAGTCCTTCGTTCCATCCTTCACGACTATTATCATTTTGCCGTAACTACCATCGACAGTTTTTTTCAGAAAGTAATCCTGGGATTCGCAAGGGAAATCGGATTGCAGGGGGGGTATGAAGTTGAAATGGATACCGATAAGGTGTTGTCGGAGGTAACCGACCTGATGTTTTCCGAACTCGGCGATGACCCGAAACTGCTTGACTGGCTGGTACAGTTTTCCGATTCGATCATGAAAGAAGAAAGGGGTTGGGATGTCAGAAAAGAAATTGTAAAACTGGGGAAAGAAATATTCAGGGAATCGTATGCAGGAATACGGGAAAAACTCGATGAGGAAGAATCACAGTCGCCGGAAATTAACCGGTTAAGGGATAAAATAGCCGTTATAAAATTCAGCTTTGAAAAAGATATGAAAAAAATGGCCGGGGAAGCGGCGGAAGTGATCCGGCAAAAAGGATATTCAGTGGAGGATTTTTCCAACAGGAAGGCAGGTGTTGCCGGTTATTTTCAAAATATAATTGACGGGAAATACGATTATGGGAGCCGTGTTGAAAAGGCGCTTCAGGATCCTTCCGCATGGTTGTCGAAAAGCTCTCCTTTAAAGGATGAACTCATTCCTTTCATCAAAGATGAATTGTTGCCGAGGTTAAGGAGAATTGTCGAATACTATGACCATTATAGGATCGCCTATTATTCAACCGACGAACTTTATAGATATTTATATACTTTCGGATTATTATCCAATCTAACCTCGAAGCTCGGTCATTACCGCGATGAACACGGCGCGATCCTGATTTCCGATCTTTCCCTTTTCCTGAAGGAGATCACCGGTAACAATGATGCCCCGTTCATTTATGAAAAGGCAGGCATTTTTTACGATCATTTTCTGATTGACGAATTTCAGGATACCAGCCGGGTACAATGGGAAAATTTTTCTCCGCTGGTAAAAAATTCGCTGGCGCAGGGAAACCTGAACCTGGTGGTGGGGGATGTTAAACAATCGGTTTACCGGTGGCGCGGCAGTGACTGGCGTATACTCGATCATGATCTTGAAGAGAACATCGGGGATGTGTATATCCGGAAATTCAACCTCTCAAAAAACTGGCGCAGCAGGGAATATATAATCCGGTTCAATAATGAGTTTTTCAGCCGGTCGGTTTCGCTGTTAAGTCAATGGCTTGAAAATGAAATTCCCGAAGAAGGGAATTCTCAATCCGGTGAATTGACCTATCTTTCCAATGCCTATGCCGACCTTTTACAAGAGCTACCGGAACAAAAAGGAAATAATCCGGAAGGTTATGTAAATATCCGGTTTGTGGACGCTAACGAAGAGGAGGAGGTAATCGGCGGAAATTTCAGATCGACAGTCCTGAAGAAACTCCCTGCCCTTTTCGAAGAAGTACAGGACGGGGGAATCAGGCCCTGTGATATGGCCATTCTTGTAAGAAATAATTCCGAAGGAAAGGAAGTTGCCCGCTACATGCTTGAATTTGCAGGCTCCCCCGATGCGCGGAAAGGTTATAAATACGAAGTCGTTTCGTCGGAATCTCTCACCCTTGGTGTCTCATCTTCAGTGAACGTTCTGGTTAATGCCTTGAAATACATCAACAACCCGGAGGATGATCTGGCCGGGATCAACCTGGTCTTTTATTACAGGAAGGCTTCGGACCGGGATAATGCGGCTTCATGGCACGAATCGTTTCAATCCCTGTTAACCAATGCAAAACAAGGTAAAATCACTTTCGATAGTTTCCCACCGGAGTTTACAGGTAACTTGCAGGGGTATTCCTCCTATCCCCTGAATGAACTGGTTTCAAAGCTCATACCGGATCTTCGCATGGATTCCCTGAAGGGAGAACTCCCGTACCTGTTGGGATTCCAGGATGCCGTGAATGAATTCACAACCGGAAACAGAAGCGATATCAGCAGTTTCCTGGAATGGTGGGAAGAAGAAGGATGTGAACAATCCATTCATTTGCCGGACAACCAGGAGGCCGCCAGGATTCTTACCATTCATAAAGCCAAGGGCCTTGAATTTCGCTTCGTGATCATTCCATTCTGTAACTGGATGCTGGATCTGGATGCAAGAAAAGATAACATTCTATGGATGGAGGCTAAAAAAGCAAAACTTGACTTTGATCTCCTGCTGCCGGTGAAATATTCTAAGAACCTCACGAAAACTTATTTCATACAGGAATATTTCAGGGAAAAAATCATGTCGTTCATTGATAACCTGAATCTGCTGTATGTTGCATTTACAAGGGCCTCGGAAGGGATTCGTGTGTTCGCTCCCTTGCCGAAGCCGACAAAGCAGGGAATCAGGCCTGATAAGACAGGCAATCTCCTTTATAACATTCTTGAAAATAATCAGGAGAGTTATAATAAGACCTTTGGGTTGGATATAAAAAAATTCTGGAATGCGGAGGAACATATTTTTGAATCGGGGGAACTTAATCCATCAGCAAAACCGGCCGGCCCTGCCGATGAATATACCCTTGATTCTTATTCCGGTTCCGGCTGGCAATCCAGGATATCATTCCGACGATCCGCTGAAAATGTATTTGTCGAAAACAATCAGTTGAAAAAGTCCCGGTTGAATAAAGGAGTGATCATCCATGAAATCCTTTCCGAAATCATAACGAAAAATGACCTGGATAAAGCTATCGGAAAAGCACTGTCGAAAGGTATTATCGATACTGAAGAAGCCGGCGAAGTGAAACTATTAATAGAGGACTTGTTACATCAGCCTCTTATTTCCGACTGGTTTTCAGGGGAATGGGAAATAAAGACCGAAGCGCCGGTAATTCCCGCGCCTGGTGAACTGAACCGGATGGACAGGGTAATGTTCAGGGAAAATGCGGTGATCGTGTTGGATTATAAAACCGGGCAACCCCGGAAACAGGATAAGGATCAGGTCAGGAATTATATTAATATCCTGGGTCAAATGAATTATTCAAAGGTAGAAGGATACCTTCTGTACGTGGACAATGGAAAACTGGAACGCGTCGGGTTATGAGATCATTCCTGGACCAAATAGCAGATAGAATTTTAAATGATCCCGGCGGGGATCCGGGAAAAATGACAGTCGTGTTTCCCAATAAACGGGCAGGCTTATTTTTTGCACGTGCTCTTTCCGCCCAGGTAAAAAAGCCGGTATGGTCACCTCGTATTTTCAGCATTGAAGAATTTCTTTATTCGTTATCGGATAAAGTCCCGTCCGACCCTATTTCCCTCGTTCTCGATTTATATAAAACGTACCGGGAGATAACGGGATTTGAGGAAACGTTCGACAGATTTTACTTCTGGGGCGATATGCTGCTCCGGGATTTTGATGAGATTGACCGTTACCTTGTAAAACCGGATAAAATATTTTATGCGCTCAAAGACCTTAAGGAAATCGATGCAGCTTTTCCCTTCCTGACCGATGAACAAAGGGAAGTGATCCGGCATTTCTGGGGCAACCTTTCCGATCCCGGTTCTGGTTTTAAGGAAGGTTTCCTGAAATTCTGGGGATCATTATTGCACCTTTATCAGGCATTTCAAAAGCGCCTGGTGGATAGAGGCCACGTTTACCCGGGAATGATCTACAGGGAGATCTGTACCCAAATCAAGGAAGAAAGGATGAACTGGAACGGTGGGAAAATCATTTTTGCCGGCTTTAATGCATTAACAACATCGGAAGAACTCATTTTAAAATGGTTTATTAAAAACGGGAAAGCAGAAATTTTCTGGGATACGGATACCTTCTATGTTACGAACCCGTGGCATGAAGCCGGCACATTTCACAGGCGTTACATGCGCGACCCTGTGTTTGGAAATACCTTTCCCCGGCAAATGCCGGATTCCATAAAAAATAACCGGGCGGAGATTGAGGTGGTTGCCGCTTCTTCCAATATCGCGCAAGCCCAGTGGGCAGGAAAAAGAATAAAGGAATTGATGAAAGAAGGGGTTTTAGAACACCCTGAAAAGACGGTGATCGTGTTACCGGATGAATCTATGGTGACCCATTTATTATCTGCCATTCCGGATGAAATAGAAAAGGTAAATATTACGATTGCCTATCCGGTCAGGACGACGCCACTTTATAGTTTTTTCGAACTGGTCATCGAGCTCCATGAAAACCGGAGAACATCATCTAATGGAACATGGTTCAGCCACACACAGGTTTTACCACTCCTTTCGCATCCCGTATTAAAAGCAAAGGCCGGGGAGAAAGCGGCCTTTCTTTCGGGAGAAATCCGCAATCGGAACATGATATTTATAAACAGGGCATTTCTCTGTGACGGCGGAATCCTGGACGAGATCTTTTCCGGGATCCCGGAAGATGAAAATATCATGGACTATTTTTTAAGGCTTGTGCTGGCCGTTAGAAATGAAGAGTCGGCCAATTCCTTTGACGATGAAATTCAGTATTATTTCTACCGCCTTTTCAAAAGAATTGGAGAAGCATTTTCCGGCGGGGAGATCGACATCACATTTTCATTGCTGAAACGCATGTTCAGGCAAGTATCCAGGATCGAAAGATTATCATTTACCGGTGAACCGCTGGAAGGGATCCAGGTGATGGGTATTCTCGAAACCCGTAACCTGGATTTTGAAAACGTGATCATCCTCAATACCAGCGAAGGCAGCTTTCCGGGTAATGCCGGGAATAATTCATTTATTCCTTATAACGTAAGAAGGGCCTTCGGGCTTCCCAACTTCGAACATACGGGAAGTATTTATGCCTACCTTTTTTACCGCTTACTGCATCGTTCAAAAAAAATATGGCTGGTATATAATTCGGAAGAGGCCTCACAAAATTCCGGAGAGCCAAGCCGGTTTATCCGTCAATTGAAATATGAACAGGAATTTAAAATAAAAGAAAAGGTTATCATCCAGCATATCAAGGTCAATCATTCGGAACCGCTTGTCATTCAAAAAGACGAAGAGGTATTGCATTCGCTGAAACAATTTCTCGACCCGGGAAATAATACCGGTAAATTCCTGACCCCGTCTGCCCTGAACACCTACCTTGACTGCCCCGTCAGCTTTTATTTTAAATATTTACTCGGCGTGAAGGAAGTCCAGGAAGTAAGCGCTGACTTTGATTCCCTGATCTTCGGGAATATTCTTCATAAGGCCATGGAGGAACTATATAAGCCGCTTATGCTTAATAACGGGGGAGTAGTAAAACACAATGATATTAATAGACTTGGAAAGGAAATCAATTCCACAGTAAACGCTTGTTTTGGCCGTTATTTCGGATTGAAGGAAAATGAAGATTTTCAATTTGAAGGGAGGAACGTCCTGGGAAGGGAGATCATAATCCGGATAGTAAAAAGAATACTGGAGATAGATGCTGCCTATGCGCCTTTTAAAATTATCGATACCGAAAAGGCCATAACCTACTCATATCCTATAGAGCGGGAAGGGAAAAAACAAACGGTCAATGTGAAAGGTATTATTGATCGCATCGATGAAAAAGAGGGAAGGATCAGGATCGTGGATTACAAATCGGGTAAAGATGCCAGTCAATTCGATTCAGTGGAGGCCCTGTTCGGAGATAAAGAAAAGAAAAGGAATAAAGCCGTGTTCCAGACCCTGTTTTATGCCATGGTGTTCAAGGAGCAGGAAAAAGGGCGCACAGCAGTCCCCTGCCTTTATAATGCCAAAGAATTGAGCCAGGAAAATTTTTCACCGGAGCTCAGGGCGGGAAAAGGAGCTGCCCAATCCCTGGTCGACAAAGCAGATAGGGTGGATCCGTTGCTTGTAGAATACCGGGAACATTTCAAACAACTTATAGGCGAAATATTCAATGCTGAAGTACCTTTTACGCACCGGGAAGAAAACGGCAGTTGCAAATTCTGTGAAAGGAGCGGGTATCCTGTATGAGGCTAGTTAACGCAGGGTCGGTAAGGGCGCAAAGAAATTTCAACTCCCGGCTTTTGGAACACGGGCCGGAATGGAAAACAGATTGTAAATGAGGCTGTGCGATGCCGACCATGGATGTCGGTTTAGAGGCCAGTAGATTTTACGCCGTCTCTATTTAACGAATTAAAAATGAACGGTCATATTTCCGGTAAATAACGGAACCTCAATTCTGTTCGTCCGATTGCAATTAATAACGGATGGTGAAGGGTCAGCGGGCCGCTGAGCATGAAAAGCGTTACATTAAAAAATCTTCATTAAGCTATTTTTGATTGCATCCTGTGTTTTTTCAAGATCGTCCTGAGTATGGGCGGTAGACATGAAGGCTGCTTCGAATTGGGAAGGGGGAAGATAGATCCCTTTTTCAAGCATATTACGGAAATATTTACCGAACAATGCCGTATCGCATTTTCTTGCATCTTCCGCGTTTTGAACTTTCTTTGAAGTAAAGAAAACCGTGATCATGGACCCTGCCCTGTTTATGGTTATGGGATATCCGTTGGATTGGCAAAACCCGGTGATCTCATTTTCCAGCCATTGCCCGTTTTTCTCCAGTAAATCATAAATGTTTGGATTGTCTTTCAATGCCGTCAACAGGGTATAACCTGCCGCCATAGCCAACGGATTACCCGAGAGTGTCCCGGCCTGGTAAACAGGACCGGCCGGAGCGATCATTTCCATGATTTTTTTCTTACCGCCAAAGGCCCCGACGGGAAGTCCGCCGCCGATAATCTTTCCCAGCGTAGTAATATCGGGATCAATATTGTATCGTTCCTGTGCTCCTCCCGGGGCTAATCGGAATCCTGTCATTACTTCATCAAAAATCAAAAGGATTTTTTCTGCATCGCAAAGTTTCCGGAGCTGGGAAAGAAAATCATTCACCGGGGGGATGCATCCCATATTCCCGACGACCGGTTCTATGATGATCGCTGCTATTTCACCCGGGAATTTGACTACCTGTTCTTTCACGGATTGAATATTATTATATTCCGCGATTAAAGTATTTTCCGCAACAGAGGAGGTAACGCCCGGGCTGTCGGGAATGCCCAGTGTTGCTGCACCGGAACCCGCTTTAATCAAAAAGGAATCGGCATGACCGTGATAACAGCCGTCGAATTTCAGGATCTTGTTTCTTTTTGTATAAGCGCGGGCCAGACGGATGGCGCTCATTGTCGCCTCGGTACCCGAGTTTACCATGCGGACCATTTCCATGGATGGAACCATGGACAGGATCAGCGCTGCCATTTCCACTTCCCTTTCCGTAGCGGCACCGAAGCTTGTCCCGTCGCCCAGGGCTTTCCGCAGCGCTTCCAGCACCGGGGGATAAGCATGGCCGAGGATCATCGGTCCCCAGGACCCGACATAATCGATGAATTCATTTCCGTCCTCATCCCACATTTTCGACCCGGAGGCTTTTTTAATGAAGAGCGGTTTTCCCCCTACCGATTTAAACGCACGGACCGGGGAATTGACACCGCCCGGGATTAATTCAACCGCTCTGGAATACAGGGTTTCGGATTTAGTAAAATTCATATAATAATTTTTTGGATTGAATTAATTGAGATCCACCTCTAAATCTTCTCCGGGGTGGAGACTCTCGAAAATAGTAACTTGATAATTGATCATTAATATTTTGTTTTTTCTTACCCTTATGAATGACAGTCAGTTTAATTTATATTGAAGAAAGTCATCAAATTTATAATGAAAGAAGCCTGGCCGCATCTTTTGCGAAATAGGTCAGGATCAGGTCGGCGCCGGCCCGTTTGATGGAATAAAGCACTTCCATCATTACCCGTTCTTCATCCAGCCAGCCGTTTTTCCCGGCCGCTTTGATCATGGAATACTCCCCACTCACATTATAAGCTGCTGTAGGCATCTGGAATTTATCCTTGGCCCGACGGATAATATCAAGGTAGGGCAGTGCGGGTTTTACCATAATGATATCGGCGCCTTCCTTAATGTCCTGTTCTATTTCATGCAGGGCTTCATCCGTATTGGCCGGATCCATCTGGTGAGAACGCCGGTCACCGAATTGCGGCGTGCTTTCAGCCGCATCACGGAACGGACCGTAGAAACCGGAGGCATATTTGGCGGCGTACGACATAATAGGTACATGAATGAAGGAATGATCATCGAGGACCTGGCGAATTTTTCCGACACGGCCGTCGAACATATCGGAAGGAGCCACCATATCGGCGCCGGCCTGGGCATGGGTGAGCGCTTCCCTGGCGATCAGTTCAATAGATTCGTCATTCAGGATCTCGTTTCCTCTTACAATGCCGCAATGCCCATGGGAGGTGTATTCACATAAACAGACATCAGTGATCACCACCAGTTCGGGCACCTCCTTTTTTATGGCCTTAATGGCTTGCTGAATAATTCCGTCCTCGGCATAAGCCCCGCTTCCGATATCGTCCTTATGTTCCGGTATTCCAAAAAGAATCACTGCCGGGATACCCATGGTTTTGATTTCCACACAATCCCGGACAATTTGATCAATGGATTGCTGGTAAACTCCGGGCATTGACTTTACTTCATTCTTGACATTTTTACCCGGTACAACAAAAAGCGGATAAATAAAATCATTTTTTGAAAGGGTCGTCTCACGAACCATTGACCGCAGCGTCTCCGTCATCCGTAATCGCCTGAATCTTTTAAAGTCTTTCATGGTATTGGAATATTATACTAAAAATTACTAAAAAATTATTATGTAAATAATGATATCTCAGTTAACAATAAAAAAATATTTTCCCGGAGGTTCCTGCTGATTTTATCCAGGGGCATCATCAGAATCTGCGGGAAACATTTACCTGCCTGATTTTTATTACTACGCCTCATGTTAAAAGAGATTTTACCCGTTCGGAAATCCCTTTTGCGCTGATAATGCAGTCGCTTACGGAAATTCCGCCCCGGTAATTTCCACCCAGGATTAATCCCGGATACCGGTTTTCGAATTCTTCAATTTGTTTAATTATTTCCAGGTGCCCCAGTTGGTATTGAGGGATGGCGCGTTCCCACCGGTTAATGAAGGAAATCACAGGATCGCCATGAACATTCATTAATTCTTCAAGTTCACCGCGCACCGTGCTCAGTAATTCATCATCCGGTAAGGCCGCCATTTCCGGCTGCCTCGATCCGCCGACAAAAGTGGTAAAGCCTTCATGGCCTTCCGGACTGCGTCCGTTGAAAATAGTCGATGACCAGATGGTGCCCAGTATCTTTCGCTTTTCCTTTTCAGGAACGAGAAATCCGAAACCATCCAGTTTGTAACCTACCTGCTCCGTTTGGTAGCCAAGAAATACTTCGGCTACGGGGGGATAATAAATGGAATTCAATTGCATTGAAATTGAATTATCAAGATCCTTCAACAAACCGGATGCCGCGTAAGAAGGAATGGCAAATATTATATAATCCGATTCATAATGGGTCTGTATATTGTCAGAAGAGGTTTCAATAATATATTTTCTCCCGGCAGTATTGGGATTCTTTTTTACTGAAAGAATTTTCACGTTGCACCGGATCCTGTTACCCAGGCCGGCAGCAATAGCGTCGGGCAGGTCCTGCATTCCCCCGGTAAACGAAAACTGCCTGGAGCGGTCCTTGGCTTTCTCTTTCCTCTTTTTTCTTTCCCGGGCTCCCATAAATGTACCCTTGATCAATCCACCGTATTTTTCTTCCAGGGCATAAAGTTTGGGAAAGGCGGCCCGTACGCTCAGCTTTGAAGGATCCCCGGCAAAGACGCCGGCAACAAACGGATTGATGGCATAATCAAGAATTTCCTTTCCTAATCGACGGTCGACAAATTCCGCAATGGATTCTTCCTTATTGGCTCTTCCGATAAAGGGTTCTATAAATATCCGGAGTTTACCGGAAGCCGACCATAGCCGGGTGGAAATGAAGGAAGCCGGACCCATAGGGATTGGGTTTAACCTCCCTTTGCGGAGAATATATCTTTTATCGGAATAACTATTGGCATACAATAATTTATCCATGATCCCCACCTCATTGAAAAGCTCCTGCAGGAGGGGCGTGGTTTCAAGCCCGCTGTTGGGTCCCCGTTCAATAACCCAACCGTCTTTATGCACGGTAGTCATGGTTCCGCCGGTATGGTCCTCTTTTTCCAGCACTTTTACATCCATCCCATTGCGGTTCAGGTGGTGGGCCACCGTCAAACCGGTTATTCCGGCTCCGAGTATGATGACCTGGTGAGATTCATTCATGGGTTATGAAATTATTTACCGGTGAAAGAAATAAAGTTCCTGATGAGGGGAAATTTAACCGCAGAGGGCGCAAAGAAAACTGAGTTGGTTTAGTACGAAGAACATTAAGATTTAAAACAGCCGAATCGCTATGCTTCCTGTATAAAATCTCCGTGCCTTTTGTGTTTAAAATATTATTCATTTTATAATTTCTCCAATATCAATTCCCCGAGACATTCGATATATTTCGGGTGATCTTTCAACGCCGGCATCACCTCAAACTGTTCAACTCCTAATGCCAGCGCCTGTTTACGCGCATAGATCCCGATCTCGCTCAGCGTCTCTATATGTTCCGAGACGAATGCAATCGGGATAGCCAGCATATATTTTATCCCTTCTTTCCCAAGTTTATCAACAGTTTCAATCAGGGATGGCTCCAGCCATTTTTGGGGACCAACCTTGCTTTGAAAGCAAAGCGTTGAATGTTGGGAAAAATTTCCCTTTTCCACAACCGCTTCATACGTTTCCCTGATCTGCTTGGAATAGGGGTCGCCGTCACGCACCAGTTTCATGGGTGTTCCATGGGCGCTGAATAACAATTCAACTTTATCCCGGATACCCGGAGCGAATTTTTCCAATGTGCCGTTGATCCGGTCAATCAGCGATTCAATATACAAAGGATGTACCGGGTAACTATGGATCAGCCGTAATTCCAACTGCTGTTCCTTGTTTTTCATTTTCAACACTCTCTTCAGCTCATTCACACTAGAACCGGTAGTAGCTTTCGAAAAATGAGGGTATAAAGGGGCGAGGATCAACCTACGGATTTCAGTCAGATTCAATTCATCTATTGCTTCATCGGTGAAGGGGTGCCAGTAACGCATGGCGATTTTTACCGGGATATCAATCCCTTTATCCGCGAGGTAATTTTTTACGGCATCGGCCTGTTGCCGGGTCTGTTCTAAAATCGGTGACTGGTTGCCGATCTCTTTATACAATTCAATGACTTTCGGGGATCGACGGGTAGAAATCAGCCTGGCCAGTTTTCTCCTGAACAGGAAAGCACCGGGTATATCGATAATATCAGGATCGCAGAATAAATTATACAAAAACGGTTCGACGGCATCAAGGCTGTCGGGTCCGCCCAGTTGAAATAAGATTACCGCTGTATCCTTGTAGGTTTTCAAAAAAAGCAGCTATACGGTTTTGGAAAAAATCGGCTTGTTTTTAATCATTTCGTCGATATAGGCATCAAAACACATGGCGATGTTCCGTACCACCAGCCTTCCAAGCCCTTCGACAACTATTTTATCCGGCTTAACGGTGGCAAGGCCGTCTTCTTCGATCGGTTTAAGCTTTTCAAGTGCCCTGTCAAAATAGGCGTCGAACTCAATATTGAATTTTTCTTCAATGTCCTTTTTAACCAATTCCATGTCGCACATGATCCTCATGATAACTTCTTTACGTACCTGGTCGTCATCCGTCATCCGGTAACCGGTATGAGTGGCCGGAATACCTTCGTCGATACGCTTATAATATTCGGGAATGTTCTTATTATTTTGCTGATAGGAATCGTGAAAATGGCCGATGGCCGACATGCCGAATCCGTAAAGGTCGCAACCGGCTTTCGTGGAATAGCCCTGGAAATTCCTGTACAGCGTTTTATTTTTCTGGGCAATGTATAATTCGTCGGTTGGTTTTGCGAAGTGGTCCATTCCGATATTCCAATATCCCGCTTCCAGCAATTTTTCAATGGTCATCTTGAATATTTCCAGTTTTTCTTCCGGAGAAGGAAGGGCAGAAGCATCAATCACTTTCTGATGCGGTTTCAGCCAGGGTACGTGGGCATAATTGAATACCGCGATACGGTCCGGCGAAATATCGATTATTTTATCAACCGTATCGGCAAACGACGCCACGGACTGAAAGGGGAGGCCGTAGATCAGGTCGAGGTTGATGCTTTGAAAACCCAGTTGCCGGCTCCACGACACCGCATCTCGTGTGATCTCTTCAGGCTGTACGCGATTCACGGCTTCCTGCACTTTCAGGTTAAAATCCTGCACTCCCATGCTGATCCGGTTAAATCCGATATCATGAAAAGCCTGCATGTGTTCCAGTGTCAGGCCCCGCGGGTCGATTTCGACACTGGCTTCGATGTCCTCTATATAATGAAAGTGTTTTTTTATGTAATTGCCAAGGTCGAGGATCTCATGAGGTTCCAGGTAAGAAGGCGTGCCGCCACCCCAGTGTAACTGAACCACTTCCCTGTCTTTGCTGACCATGGAAGCAATAAGGTCCAATTCCTTTTTGAGGTATTCATTATATTCCGCAATTCTCGGGCGGCTGCGGGTCACCTTCATGGTACAACCGCAGAAATAACAAAGGGTGTCGCAGAAAGGCAAATGGAAATACAGGGAGATCGGGGACTTCTCACTCGCCGAATTGGTGCGTATAATTTCATCGCGGTAAGCGGCATGATCGAAAGCCGGTGTAAAAACCGGCGCTGTAGGATAGCTCGTATACCGTGGCCCGGGTTTGGAATATTTTTTTAAAAGAGTAAGGTCGATATTTTCAAATTGTTTCATGCTTTACTTCTCCTTCTTTTGAATGCAGCCGGGAACTCATCGTTTTCACCGACGCAATAAAAGTTTTTACATTTTCTACCGGAGTTTCCGGCAGTATGCCATGCCCCAGGTTGAAGATATGACCCGGGCCGCGGCCGAATTTATCCAGGATCTTTTTTACCTGATCACGAATGGAATCCTGTGAAGAAAATAAAGACACAGGATCCAGGTTTCCCTGCAAAGCTACTTTATTCCCAATCAATGACCGTACCTTCCCGATGTCAACGGTCCAGTCCAGACCTACAACATCGGCGCCGGCATTGGCAATTTTTTCCAGGGATTGATTGCATCCTTTACAGAAAATAATAACCGGCGCATTCCTGGATTTAACACGGTCGGCAACGATATGAATATAGTTCAGTGAAAATTCTTCAAATACATCGGGCGACAGGATCCCGCCCCAGGTGTCGAATATTTGCACGACATCGGCTCCGTGATCAATTTGTGAACACAGATAATCTCCTGTTGCCTGGGCTAATTTTATTAAAAGCTTGTGGGCAAGACCGGGATCGGAATAAACCAGATTTTTAGCGTTTATAAAATCCTTGCTTCCCTTGCCTTCCACCATATAAGTTAATAATGTCCAGGGCGAACCTGAAAAACCGATCAAAGGAACCCGACCGTCAAGATTTTTTTTGGCTACCCGGATTGCGTTCATCACATAACCGAGTTCTTTTTCAGGGTCGGGGATTTCCAGGGCATTGATATCGGATGCTGACCGTACCGGGCTTTCAAACCGCGGACCGCCTTTGCCTTCTTCAACGAATAATTTCATGCCCATGGCTTCCGGCACCACCAGGATATCGGAAAAAATTATAGCCGCATCCACCCCTAATATATCCACAGGTTGGAGGGTGACCTCGGCGGCAAGATCCGGAGTTTTACAAAGCGTCAGGAAGTCGGTTTTTTCACGAACAGCACGGTATTCCGGTAAATACCGTCCTGCCTGGCGCATAAACCATACCGGCGTCCTTTCAACCGGCTCCCTTCTGCAGGCTTTTAATATCAGGTCATTTTTTATCATGCAAGCCCTTTCTCTTTTCCCTTTAATTTATAATAATCAACAATTGCCATAGCCAGATGTTCAGAAGTAGCTTCCCTGGCTATTATTCCCGGATTTAATCCAACGGATTCCGCCGCCTGTGCCGTCGTGGATCCTATTACCGCGACAATGCAGGAGGGTGGGATAGTCATCACCTTAAGAAAATTGCGAATACTGGAAGGGCTGAAAAAGGTAACAACATCAAAATATTTGTTTTTTGCTTCCGATAAAAACCTTTCAATATCTTCCTTATCGGGTTCCGAATTCGCGTAAACTGTTAAATCGGTTACCTGAAAGCCCGATTCATTTAATAGGTCGGCCAGTTCATGATTTCCAAGATTTCCATGCGGAAAGAGAACTCGGCTGCCTTTCCGGGCTTTTCTGATAATAGCGTTTGCCAGTTCCCGTCCGTTAAATTCTGCGCTGATCACTTCAGCCTGAATTCCCCATTCTTTTACCGTATCACGTGTTTTTGGTCCGATTGCAAATATTTTTTTTGAAGCCACCCGGTTTCTGATCGTATCCGGCAATTTTTTCATAAAAAAATTTACGGCGTTCGTGCTATTGAAAACGACAATATCGTAACTGTTAAAATTCCCGATACAATTATTGAGTTCTTCAGCGTTTCCTCCTTCCGTTATTTTTATGGACGGAAATTCCATTATTCCGGCGCCATAGGATTTCAGGCAGGAAATAAACGCCGCAGATTTTCCTTTCGGCCGGGTCACAAGTACGGTGATGCCGCTTAAAAGGACATTACTATTTTGTTTAATATCGGCTTGCAGCTTTTTCAATTTTTTCCCTGATTTCTTATTTCATCCAGGATTTTCCCTGCTCCTTTTTCAATCAGTTTTTCAGCCAGTTGGATTCCCAGGTTTTCATAATCATCCGATGCACCCGAAACTGAATCCCTGATTAATTCCTCCCCCTTTAGATCACCGACGATAGCCTGGACAGAAAGATGGTTGCCAGTCATGGCGGCATAGGCGCCAATCGGTATCTGGCATCCGCCTTCAAGGTGACGCAATAAGGCTCGTTCAGCAAAAGTGGCAATATGGGTAGGCTCGTGATCCAGTGAATTCACAATGGATAGGATCGACGGATCATTCCTTCTTGATAAGATTCCAATCGCCCCCTGCCCGACAGCGGGTAAAATAACCGATACAGGAATAATCTCTCCGATAACGTCCTTCATCCCCAGCCTGGATACACCGGCATAGGCCAGAATCATTCCGGTCCATGAAGATTCTGTCAGCTTATTAATTCGGGTATTCAGGTTGCCACGGATCTCTTTTATAGTCAGGTCGGGACGGAGATGCAGCAATTGACAACGTCTTCGCAAACTCCCGGTGGCCACTTCTCCTCCAACAGGAATATCTTTCATCTTGCGATGGGGAGAACGAGGATTAGGTATGAAAATATCCCGAACATCTTCGCGGCGAAGGACAGCCGAAATGATCAACTCTTCGGAAATTTCAGTTGGAATATCTTTCAGGCTGTGTACGGCTATATCGATCTCCTTTTCCAACAGGGCTATATCCAACTCTTTGGTGAATAAGCCCTTATCGCCGATTTTTGACAAAGGGGAATCCAGTATTTTATCCCCAGTAGTTTTAACTTTTTTTATTTCAACATCAATATCCGGAAACCTGCTTTTCAGTAGTTCGCCTACATGCCGGGCCTGCCAGAGGGCCAGTTCGCTGCCACGTGTGCCAATGATTATTTTAGCCGCTCGGGTAGTTTTCCTGTTATTTTTTTGCAGACCCATCCGCCTTTCCGTTCAATCCGAATAGTTTTCTTACCAATTGTATTTTCAATTCCTTTTGTTGCTGGGTTTCGTCAATGCCGTTTCTCAATTCCGTAGCCGGCAGCTGGATCAGTCTGTGAATGATCCGCCGGGTCAGGTGGTTAACAAGATCCTTGTCCTCCTCCCTGAATTTATTGATGTGATAATTTAACTCTTCACTCCTGATACTTTCATATACCGATTCCAGTTCATCAACCAGCGGTACCACCGAGTGAGACCGGCACCACCGGGCAAACTCTTCCATTTCTTCGTCGATGATGGCATTTACCTCAGGAATGCATTTTTGCCGGTTTTGCATGCTTTGGTCTACAATGGCTGAAAGGGAATCCATATCGTGAAGGAAAACATTCCCGATGGAATTGATGGAAGGATCGATATTTCTCGGTACGCCAATGTCGATAATCAACAAGGGCGAATGTCTTCGACGGGCTAATATGGCGCTCAATTGTTCCCTGTTGATCACATAGTCATGACTGTTTATGGATGATATTACGATATCGGTATGTATTAACTGCTGTTCCAATTGATCCAAAGGTATTGCTTTGGCGCCCAGGTGTTCGGCAAGATCTTCGGCTTTCTGCAAGGTACGGTTGCAGATATATAAATGTTGTATTCCCCGTGCTACAAGATTTTTGGCAGTCAGTTCACCGGTTTCCCCCGCCCCGATCAGGAGGGCCGATTTCTCCTCCAGGTTGAAATATATCTTGGCCGCCAAGTCAACAGCGGCATAACTTACTGATACTGCCCCCTTCGTAATATCCGTTTCCGTTTTACTTCGTTTTCCGGTATGGATGGCCACATGCAACAACTTATTAAGAATAGGACCGTTGGTTTTCAATTCGGAAGCAAGGTTATAATGCTGCCGTACCTGGTTCAGGATCTGTACGTCACCGATGATCATGGAATCCAGACCGGTGGCAACTTCCAGCATGTGACGGCCGGCCGCCATATTTTTAACCCGGTAAAAATGTTTCGGAAGAAATTCGGCCCCGGGTTTTGCCGCCCGGATCAGACGTTGTTCTATTTCATGATAAAATTCTTCATCCGTACCGTAGGGATGTACCTTTTTAGGAACGCCGTATAATTCGGTGCGATTGCAGGTGGATACGATAAAACATTCATCAAAAAACTCTTTTAGATAAGCGGGCAAGAGTTCGCGTATAGCGGCATCGGATAGCCAGAGTTTTTCCCTGGTTTCTAAATCGGCGGTTTTATGATTGATTCCGAGCAGGTATAGCATAATCTATTTCAAAAAAACCTGTGAAAGGTTTTAAAGTACAAATTCAATAACGTTAATGAAATTAATATTATAACGAAAGCGGATATGGCAAATCGCATAATCTGCATACCGCTGCCTCTTCCGCCGCGGATTAAGAACAAGCCGACACCGTAAATGATCCAGACGATGATGCTTCCTACCAGTTTGGGATCGAATATGGAATAATTATCGATAACCACCGGCAGCCAGAGAATTCCAATTACGATAGCAATGCTCAGTAATACAAAGCCGAATAAGATCGATAACCGCGTCAGTTGTTCCAGGTGTTCAAGATTGGGTAAGCGGTCGAAAAAAACGCCCATCTTTTTTGATTTAAGATTATTATACTGGACGAGATATAACAGCCCGTAAACTGCGGCAATGGTAAATGCCGAATACCCGATCAGGGCACTCAGTACGTGGATGCCAAGGATGTAGCTTCTGAGTTGGGGAGGTACTTCAAGAACATCTTCAATGAAAATACTGGAAATAGTCTGGAAAATTAGCGCTAGGGTCAATATCAGGACACCCGTGTTTTTAAGGCCCGTAATGATCTCGATAACCCGGTAGGATGCCGCAATGGCAAATGCCAGCAGGCAGAACATATCAAAAACTGTAATGATCGGGGGATGATCCAGGAAAATGGTCCTTGATATAAGGTAAACGAGGTGTATTGTCAGGGTAATTAATAAAAGGGGCGTTTTGAACTTTCGGGCAGCCTGTTTTTTGGAAAAAAATGCGGTCGTATAAACTATAACGGTAACTAAATAGGAAAAAGGAAGTATCCAGTTAAGCGCCTCATTTAGTGTTTTCATCTGTAATTATTCGCATCATAATACCAATGGTTGACAAAAATAGCCAACAAATGAGCGAAAGCCAATGATGTAAATCAGGTTAAAAACCGGGTTTCAGGATAGTTTTAGGGGTTTTTCGCTTAAAAGATTAAAAATAAACCAACCGGATGGCATAATAAATTATAAATCCAGAGCCGTATTCAAGTAATCATTCAACGGTTTAACCGCCTTGAAGGATTTCATGACCTCTCTTAAAAATTTCGGTTCAGTTACTTCCTTATCCGTAAATCCCCGTACCACAATATAGCTTTTAAATTTCAGCAGACCGGCATTCGGATGATCTTCGGGGTACCCTTTGGGTGTCCGGCTTAGTTGATCTCCCACCAGTTCACCGAAATATTTTTTAAAATCCTTTGATTTCATGAATGCATGAAGAGGCGCCGGATTGTAATCGATTTCCTGACGTATTTTTTTCAGAACATCCGGATCGGGCATATAAATTCCGCCTGCTATGATCGATTCGTTGCCGGGCTGGATATGAAAATAATACACCCCCAGAGGAGATTTTTTCCCGCCGGGAGAAATTACTGCGCCGAAGTTTTCCTTGTAAGGCCTTTTATCGTTGCTGAAACGTATATCCCTGTTAATGCGGAACAGGCAATCCTTCGCCCGCAGGTTGGCGATGTCGGGTTCAAAGAGACTTATCTCGCTGATGAGGTTTTCAATGGTTTTAATAAATTCTTCTCTAAGCTTCTGGTATTGATCCCGGTGGGCATCAAACCATAATTTGTTATTGTTTTTTTTGAGATTTCTTAAGAAAGTGAGTATTTCTTTCATGGTCAGTTGATATGGTTTATTACGGTTTCCAGTTGCATCCCTCTTGAAGCTTTAATTAAAATGGCTGTGTTTTCAAAATGTTTTCCGGCGAGGTAGTTCTCAAGCAAATTTTTATTTTCAAAGTAATGTGATTCCTTATAGGTTTTATGGGCGGCCGCCATCTCAGGACCGCAGAAGAGCGTTTCATCAAGGGAAATAGCTGCAGTCAATTTTCCGATGCGAGCATGTTCTTCCTGTGATATATTTCCTAATTCCAGCATATCCCCGAGAATCGCCAACTTATGCGTGGCGGATATTCGTTTCAGTGTATCAAGTGCTGCCTCCATGGATGAGGGATTTGCATTATACGCGTCCATGATGATGATATTACTTCCTTTCCGGATCACCTGGGAACGCATGTTGGATGGGACGTATTCACTTACGGCTTTATGTGCAAGTTTTGCAGCAACGCCGAAAAATTTTCCGATGCACAGCGCCGCGGCAATATTATAAAAATTATATTCACCGATAAGCTTTGTATTAACGGTTTCTCCGTTTTCTGCACGGAAGGATACGTAAGGATCCGCGCTTAAAAATTCACAATGATAATAATCATTTCGGCCGGGGAAAAGAACCGGATCCGGGAACCGTTTTTTCAGGTTATTCAGGATCGGGTTGGAAGTATTGATAAAAACTTTCCCTCCGCGTTTCAGCAAGTGATCAAACAATTCGGTTTTCGTTCTTAATACGCCGTCCATGCTGCCGAATCCTTCTATATGAGCCTTTCCGATATTGGTGATAATGCCATGATCGGGATCTGCGATATCACATAATTCCCGGATATCACCCGGCTTATTGGCTCCCATTTCAATCACTGCGATTTCAGTATTCGGGTGGATGGAGAGCAGTGTTAAAGGTACGCCGATGTGATTGTTCAGGTTACCCTGTGTGGCTATGGTATGGTATTTTTCAGATAAAATTAGATTGATCAGTTCCTTAGTAGTTGTTTTACCATTGGATCCTGTAATGGCAATTACGGGAATCAAAAACTGCTTCCTGTGAAAATTTCCCAACTCCTGTAAAGTTTTAAGTGAATTGTCAACGAGAATCATTCTTGATCCCGTATTGAACTTTTCATCATCGATAACTGCCCATGAAGCGCCTTTCTCCAAAGCCTGGACAGCGAACTGGTTGCCGTTGAAATTCGGACCCCGTAAAGCAAAAAATAAATCGCCCCGGTTTATTTTCCGTGAATCGGTTGTGACACCATTGCATTCAAGGTATTTCCGGTATAGCGATTCCTGCATTCGATTCGTTTAATATATGAATAAGTAAAGGTAGATCCGGTAACTTTGTATCCCGTGGCACTAATCTAAAAAAAAAGACTTTTAAGCAGTCTCCATGGTCAGGATTTTTATTGTCATATTGTTTTTATCTACCACTGTTGCCGTACGGGCCTTCTCACAGGCCACCTTGTATTATGATAATTCGGTGAAAGTATTCAAGGGAAATACCCCGCTACAGGATCCCTGGGCAGGGGGTATCAATGCCGGGCAGTTCGGTATGATCGATTTTAATGGCGATGGAATTAAAGACCTTGTGGTATACGACAGGACCTCCAATAGGTTGAATCTTTTCAGGTACGATTCCGGCAATTACGTTTTCGCCCCGGAGTACAATGATCTGTTTCCCGGTGATTTGTACGGTTTTGTCGTGATCAGAGATTATAATCGCGACGGCTTGCCGGATCTGTTCACTTCCGGGAAGCAGGGGCTGAAAGCATACCGGAACATTACGGAAAAAGGCGGTAAGTTGAAATTTGAAGTGGCCTCCGATCCGGTTTATACTTTGACCAATTCCGGCCTGCTGAATCTTGAAGTGAATTATACGGATATTCCTTCCATCGACGATATTGACGGCGACGGTGACCTCGATATCCTTGTCTATAATTTCGCCCTCGGCAAGGATATACGCTTTCATAAAAATATGAGTATGGAGGATTTCGGTAATCCTGATTCCCTGGATTTTAAACTGGTGGATCAGCGATGGGGCCAGTTCGAGGAATGTAACTGCGACCAGTTTGCTTTCACCACGCTGGGAGAAACCTGTGATAACCTGCAAAACGGAAGGACAAAGCATATAGGTGGAAAAAGCCTGCTTTTAATTGATATGAACGGCGACGGGGTTCAGGACCTCCTGATGGGTCATGAAAATTGCAATGAACTTTATTTTTTCCCCAATACCGGGACTAAAGAACAGGCCTTATTTACTTCTTTTACCGGTTTTTTCCCTGATACTCTGCAGGCGGCAACTCTTCCGGTATTCCCTTCCGGCTTCTATGATGATTTTGATCATGACGGTATTAAAGACCTGGTGGTTTCTCCCAATGACATGAATAATCTTCTGAAAAATATCGATTACAGCAATTCAGTCTGGTTTTATAAAAATACCGGCAAGAATGATAAACCATCGTTCCATTTAAAATCCAAAAATTTTCTGCAGGGACAAATGATCGACGTGGGGGAGAATGCAAAACCTTTGCTGACGGATGTGGATCATGACGGCGACCTTGACCTTCTGGTGGCCGGTAACGGCTATTTATCCGGTGGCACTTATTATGGATATGTCACCTTCTATAAAAATTCAGGAACACAGGAATCCCCTGTATTTCAACTGGCTGACAGCGACTTCCTGAATTTATCATCCTTACGCCTCTATGATCTTTTTATTGCCGCTGCCGATTTCAACGGAGATGGGATTCCGGATTATTTTGTCAGTGGTACCGTCCCGTTCACGGATTCAGTGAGTTCAAGAATTGCTTACGTTTCTTCAGCGCCTGACCAGCCGGTTCAATTCAGATGGTCTTCGCCGGACCAGTTTAATGTGCCGCTCAATATTAATGACACGCCCTGTTTTACCGACGTGAATAATGACGGCCTGGTAGATGTTCTCGTGGGCAGGAATACGGGCCGGCTCGATTATTACCGGAACGTAGGGAATAAATTATCGCCTACTTTCAGGCTTGAACAGAATGATTACCTGGGAATTATCGACAGCTATTATGAATTTCGCAAAAACCTCGTTCCGTTTACCGCGGATATCGACCTTGATGGGAAAGACGACCTGATCACCAGTGATTACCTGGGTGAACTGTTTGTTTATTTTGATTACAGGGGGGCTGCCAGTAAGGAACAAATGGGATTTTATAATCACCTGCTGGGAAAGGATGAGATATGGACACAGGGATACCAGACCTGGATCACAGCAGGAAATCTGTATAAAGGAAAGTTCCCGGTAATAATCCTGGGCAACAAGCAGGGCGGCCTTACTTTTTACCGCCAGGAACTTCCGGGAACTTCCGATGAGGAAAATATCTTAACCCTTCATGTTTATCCTAATCCCCTTCGCCAGTCTTCCGTATTCAATATCAAAGCAAGCCAGAGCGGCGACGCAGTTATTTATTCCCTGTTGGGACAACCTGTATCTCCCTCATTACGGGTAACGGCGAATCGTGCCTTGCCCGTCGATATGGTGAATGTGCCCCAGGGTCTTTATATTGTCAGGGTGACCGACCTGCAGGGAAGAACTGTTTCTGCAAGATTAATGATCAATCGCTGATGGACCCCCTTATTGTCTGGATACAGGTTCTCGATAAAAAGGAAATTGAATTTTCAAACCCTGTTGTGGAATGGATAAAAAAGGAATTTCCGGGATCTGTTTTCCTTGATTTCGACAACTATTCCGAAAATTACCTGATCGACAAAGCCATTGAACTGGCGTCAGGCACTGATAAAATTATTTTGATGATCCGCGCCGATGAAGGTAAGGACAGGGGCCAGGCCACACGTTTTCTTACCAGGATCTCGCGATTCACAGGCAAACCAATACTGACCTTTTACAATGGCAATGACGACCTGATAGATAAAATGCTTAAGGTAACTGGAAAAGAGAATTATTTCAGGAACATCGGAGAGAATGATATGAAAATAAAAATCCGGGAATTTATGAGTGGTTCATAAAGTAATTTCCTCCTTATTTACGTCTGCCTCTTTGATTTCAATCCATTTTTATGAACAACAACAATAATTTTGTAAGGAACCTGTTTGGGAAACCTTCCGGGAACCTGGGCCATTTGGCCGGCTGGATTATGTCAAGGAATAACATTTCACGATCAGCCTGGACAATTGAAAAATTAAATTTAAAACCTTTGGATTTTGTTCTTGAAGTTGGTTACGGACCCGGAAATACTTTCTTTGCCTGTGCCGATAAGCTGACGTCCGGTTTTATCGCCGGCATCGATCATTCGCAGGTAATGTTTCAACAGGCTACCGCGAAAAACAAAGAATTTATTGAAATAGGAAGAGCCTCCCTGGAATGCGGCACTATATGGGATATTGAATATGCCGATAACTTTTTTGATATCATTTATGGAAGCAATGTTCATTTCTTCTGGGAAGTTCCCGCCAGGGAATTCGCAAGGTTGTATTCCTTATTAAAACCCGGCGGGAGGCTGGTTTTGGTTTACCAACCCCGGTGGTTAAAAGCCGATGCTGGCGTAAGAAGAGAGGCTGAAAAGACCGGTAAACTTTTAGAAGATGTCGGGTTCACCAATGTCGAAACCGATTTTAAACCGATGAAACCGGTAACCTGTATCTATATAGGCGGTCATAAATAGTTTTTCAGGCCTGGGCTGGATTTTTAAGAATTCTAAACTAACTTAAGCCAATATTCCCCGTGGGAAATGAATTTAAAATGGCCCGTTAAAATTCTGATTTTAATTGCACTGCCGCAGGTCATTTCGGCTCAGACCAGGACCATTTCGTTTCATGACCCCAATCTCTGTTACCAGGGGAGGATCCTATACAAACCGGATGCTGCGGTTCTTTCATGGCCGGGAACTTCGGTAACCGTTCTATTCAACGGAACCGGAATTGCAGGTATCCTGCAGGACACCGATACGGCCGATTATTTTAACGTGATTGTCGACGGGAAAAAAGTTGCAAGGATCCATACCGATACCCTCAGGCATACTTATGAACTGGCGAAGGGACTTAATCCCGGAAAACACCAGGTGGAATTATTTAAACGCACCGAATGGGATAAAGGCAAAACCCTCTTTTACGGTTTTATAGTTCCGCAGAATGCCGAACTGATAAAAGCCGCTCCTCCGGGCAGCAGGAAAATTGAATTTTACGGGAACTCGATCACCTGCGGTTATGCCATGGAAGATAACAGCGGTAAGGATTCATGGTTTGGTTACTTTGAAGATAATTACCTTTCCTATGCCGCCCTGACGGCCAGGCATTTTCACGCGCAATATTCATGCATAGCGAAAAGCGGGATAGGCATCATGGTAAGCTGGTTTCCCCTCATCATGCCCGAAATGTTTGACCGGCTCGATCCCACTGATTCAACTTCTCGATGGGATTTCACAAAATTCACACCGGATATTGTGGTGATCAATTTATTCCAGAATGATTCCTGGATCGTCAAACAGCCAAATAACGATCAGTTCAAAGCTCGGTTCGGAACCAAAACGCCGGATGAAAATTTTATTGTTACGGCGTATAAAAACTTTGTGTCCTCCATCCGTGAGAAATATCCAAAGGCCAGTATCATCTGTGCGCTGGGCAATATGGATGCCACCAAAGAAGGATCGCCCTGGCCCGGGTATATTAAACAAGCGGTGGGTCAGTTGAATGATGCAAAAATTTATGCTTTCTTTTTTAAATATAAAAATACGGACGGGCATCCGAATGTAGCCGAACAGAAAGTGATGGCTGACAGCCTGATCGATTTTATCGATAAAAACATTCATTGGTAAATTTTCAGAATATTTTTTATTCCCGTATCGAAAATCTATTTTATGGAATTCAGCATACAACCAATAGGAACAATTTTGTCGCCCTATAAAACAAAAGAGGAATGCCCCATCCAGGGAATTTTTGCCGAAGAAGGCAGGGGAAAGGTGGAAGTATTCCCCGAATTTGAAGAAGCCCTTGAGAGCATCGAATCTTTCTCCCATATTTACCTGTTCTATATTTTTGACCGGGCGGGCAAAATTCAATTAAAGAGACCGACATTTATGGATGATGTACCACACGGTATCTTTGCTTCCAGGCACCCTTGCCGACCCAATGGCATCGGCTTATCCATCGTAAGACTACTTCACCGGAATAAAAATATCCTGGAGGTAAGCGGAATCGATGTATTGGATGGTACTCCCCTTATCGACATAAAACCCTATATACCGAAATTCGATTTCAGGCCTGATGCGGTTAACGGGTGGGCCGAAAACAAGGAATTTCACGGGAAACCTCCGGGAAGAGAATAATTATTTTTTAAAATTATACAAAAATGGAGTACAGTATATTTATGGATAAAGAAAAGGTACCCGGTTCGGCCGATCTCAGGAACCTGTTGGGTAAAACATACCTTTATTGGGAAGAGATACGAAGGTATGTTCACGAAAAATATCCGGCTGCGGTGGATGATTGGAATTTCCCCGGCGCTAAGTACGGATGGGGATTCCGGGTAAAAGATAAAAAAAGAGCCATCGTTTACCTTGGACCCAGAAAGGGATATTTTATGACGACTTTTATTTTCGGTCAGAAAGCCACGGAAGTAATCATGAAAAGCTCAATTACTGAATCATTAAAAAAAGAATTGGAGGAAGCTAAAGTTTATGCGGAAGGCAGGCCGCTGCGAATGGAGGTCAGGGACAAGACAATGCTAAAGGATATTAAGTCGCTAATCGATATTAAGATATCGAAATGAAATTTTCTATTGCGCTGAGCTACTCTGGGAAGGCACTGAGCGCCTCAGAGAAATATAGAGTAGAAAAGCAGGGTTATACATTTAATCCAAAATCCGGATCTGTGAACCTCCGTGTGTTCTCGGCTTGTCTCCGGTTATTAATTAATTGGTCAAATTCCGCATATTGTTTATAAAATAATCCGGTTAATGCATCAACCTATTCATGGTTTGAAGTGTCCTTAATTAGGAGGAATTCAATTTTCGAATAATAAATAAACAGGTAATATTGGAGAAAACAGTTTTCGGATTTCCGGATTTATTTTTTACGATGCCAATGGTCAGGTCTGGTATGATCTTTTCTTCCAATCGTCCCGCAGGCAATCGGGGTGAGTCTTCGATTATGTCGGTATCGATAACAGGACGGGTTTCACTCGTGAGAGTGAAAGCTATTACTTTCAGTATAAACCTTAGGATAAAATGAAAAATTATTTTCTTGTTATCTCGTTTATTTTGATTTGCCATGTTTCAAAAGCTGATGTAATTTTTGCCCCGGCTTCCATTCCCGGTGTGCGGAATCATTTTGCCTGGTCACTCGAAGGCATCGTAAGTTATGAGATGGCTTTTACAAAGCTTAATTCAGTTAACCTCTGGGGAGGGATGGGTTTTGTTTCTACCCTGAACCACCCGTTGCCCCCGGCCTTAGGAACAGAAGCCGCCGTGGAATTCCGGCAATATTTTGTTAAAAATAAATTTGCCGGAATCAACCTGGACGTATACCTGGGATTAGCTTATATGTTGTACCCCCAGGAATACCCTTCTTATAACGGTAAATACTGGAACAGTACGGTCGGCCTGGTACCGGGAATAAAACTGACCTATAAAATCAAATTAAAAAAATTCTTGGTGATGGAGCCATATGTATCGTTATCAGCGCCGTGGTACGCTTACCAGGGCTTGAATTTGTC
Organism: uncultured Roseivirgaceae bacterium; assembly: GCA_964395765.1. Lineage (GTDB taxonomy): Bacteria > Bacteroidota > Bacteroidia > Cytophagales > Cyclobacteriaceae > DATDPY01. The sequence continues at coordinate 31,160 of CAYNCU010000010.1, forward strand.
CGACCGGATTTTTAATGATAAACCTGACCGGATTCTGACTATTGGAATAAGGATTGGTTTCAATAAGGTGAAAAAGTAAGATTTCATTTTCTGAATTCAGATTCTGAAAGCAGAAAGATTAGCTTCCAAATCCTTTGTACCCTCTTTGCTTCCACGGTTTGATATGTCGTTAAAAAAACGGAAGACTCTGAGCTGTGATTTATGGGATTAATTGAATATTATGATTGCGGATTTGTTGTCATTAAATTTTTTATCCTTCAATTCTAAAGTTATCTCCCATTAAAATAGTAAAATCTGTTAATTATGCCGTTACAGCGTCGGCATTTCTTATGTTTCAAAGGCCATTGGAAAATCACAAAAATATAGTTCTGACAAATTTCAGATGATAATACTTGTTTCATTCGATTTTATATTCTACGTTTGTAGAATAGTATGACAAAACGTAGAAATATTAAGCTATCCCAGACGGAAGAACAGATCATGGAACTGATCTGGGAATCGAAAAAATTGTTTCTTAAGGATATTATTGACAGGTATCCCGGGCGCAAACCTGCCGCTACTACGATTGCCACCCTCCTGAAACGAATGCAAAATAAAGGCTTTATTAGTTTTACCGTTTACGGCAATTCAAGGGAATATTACCCCCTGGTAAAAAAGAATGATTACTTTACGAAACATGTAAAAGGAATAATCAAAAATTATTTTGATAATTCGGCCCTTCAGTTTGCCTCTTTCTTTACAACTTCAGGTAACCTGTCAACGGATGAGCTGGTAGAATTAAAAACAATCATTGACGGGGAAATCAAGAAAAAAAAATGATAAGTTATATCATCAGATCGTTGCTCAGTTCAGGCCTGCTCCTGGGGATTTATTACCTATTCCTTGCGAATGAGAAAATGTTCTTATTCAACCGTTTTTACTTGCTTTTCTGTATTTTGTTTCCGTTCCTGTTACCTTTCATTACCTTAAATCTCAGGCTTTCTTCGAACAATTATTCAACACCGCTGAGTCTGGTTGTTCCAGCTATTCCAACCCCCAATACAATTCCAATACCAACAGTATTAGAAAACAGGCCAGTTGTGTTGATATTTCTGGTCATTATTTTTTTATCGGTTTCACTGTTTTTTCTTTTAAAATTTATAAAAAATTTATTGATCATCATCGATAATATAAAAGGAAATGATAAAGAATCCTTTAAAGAAGCCAAACTTGTATTGATGCAATCTATAAGCTATACTTTTTGTTTTTTTAATTACATTTTTATCGACAGGAATGATTTTAAGGAAGGTCGAATTAGGGAAGAAATACTTGCTCACGAGTATGTTCATGTTAATCAAAAACATTCTCTCGATATAATGTTCATCGAAATCCTTATCATCGTTTCATGGTTTAACCCGTTTTTATTCTTCTTCAAAAAGGCGATCCGCCTGAATCATGAATATCTTGCCGATGAAGCTGTCATACAAGCCGGCAACGATCCCGAAACTTATCAGCAATTACTCCTCGAAAAAGTTAAACAGCCCATAGGACCATTAATGATAAACTTGTTCAATTTCATATCAATCAAAAAAAGAATGATCATGATAAATAAAAAATCAATTCGTAAAAAAATCATCGGTAAGCAATTATTGGTAATTCCTTTGATTATTTTAACCGCCTTTTTTTTCACAGCAAATAGAAAAATAAATCCGACCTGGAATAAATTAAATCCGGATTCCGGGATCAGCACTACGGCTGGAGATGGAGTTTCCCAGGATCTATTAAATGAATATCAGAATATTCTTAAAAAATATAATATTTCCAGCCAATATGATTTGACGGAATGGCGGAAATTTCAGGAGTCGCTAACCGAAATTGACCGTGACAGGCTGATAACTATTTATGAAAAAATGAGTAAAGAACAACAAAATAAACAGTTGGTATGTTTCTTTCCAAGGTCATCCATGATATTGCCCGAGGTTGTTCCTACACGGCAACAGATTGAATCCTGGAAGAACAGTAAAGAATACGGATTGTGGATTGATGAAAAACATGTGAATAATTCCGTTCTTAATAATTATACAAACCAAGATTTTTCACAGGTTATTATAAGTCGCTTATTGAAAAATGCAAAGGATTACGGGAAATATTATTACCAGGTAAACCTGATGACTAAAAAATATTATAATGATTATTGTAAAAATCAGAACGAAACGCCTGGTTATTTTATGCTTTACAGAGATTAAAATAAATTAACATTATTTCAAATAAACCGAAGGTACCTTGTTTTAATTTAACTATGTATTAAATGTTCCAGCAGATAAAAATTTAAAATAATCTAAATTTAGAAAGGTCATTTTTTCAATATTCAATATCAAGAAGCCTTCTCAGCCGCTTTTAAATTAAGACTCAACCCTAAAAACCGGTCAAATGAGGTGTGGCCGAATAATATTAAACCGGCCAGCGTAATATAAGGTAAAGTTAAATATATGCCGGTTATCCATATCAGGATGGCCAGGGCTTTATGATGAATTACTGAATATACCATTATGCCGGGCGTGTTATTCATTGAAAACCCTATCAGGCTGATATCGGGAACAAAAAACAACAAAATGTACAACCACCAGGCAATGTTCAAATCGAGGTTGAGCATTAAATAAATTGCTAAAATAGTCATGGCTGCCTCTTCCACCCGCGTTATATTTTTCATAATAATTTTATTTAATAATGTATCCGGGAAAAGAATTAATAATCTCTCTGAAAATCCACGAGCTATTCAATTAAAATGCGGATCCATATAACCGGAGAAGAGTCCTTGGAAATCCTTTCATTCTCCGGGCGCTATTAAGGCACCTGAATCACGATCGGCAAGCGTATTGATTCCCTGATTATTGCTCTAAAAAGTCTTAAAACGGTAATTAAAAAATCCGGAAAATTTATAAAAATTTGTAAGTGCAGCTTTTTCTAAAATTGGTCGCCATTGCTGGTCAGGAAGGAATGCAATTTTTGAACACAACTTAATAAAATCAAATATAGTTAATAATAACCATTAAATTAGGATAATAGGATTGATTCCCGATGTTGCTTCCCGGAGGGTTAATCAGGCCCTATTCATACCCTGCCCGGTTGCTCAGAGCCTTCAACTTTGCGCTTTCAACTCCTGTTGAAAATGAAATGGCATAATTATCCCCATTTCATCAGTTCTCCATTAACAACACTCCATCCACCCATTCCGACACTTCGGTAACCTTTTTTTTTAATTCCACCCTCCCCGGGTGAAATTCATCCGTGATTTCAATTTTATATTTATGAAGAAGCTCTACTACATACTTATTTTATTCCTGGTTATGCCCGGTCTCCATGCCCAGGTGCTTGTGAAAGGCAGGGTAGTGGATGAAGGGAATAACCCGGTCATAGGCGCCAATATTTATATCAATAACACCTATGACGGTTCAAGTACCGACCCTCAGGGAGAATTTAAATTTAAAACAGACGCCAGGGGCCCCCAGCAAATTGTCGTTTCCATGGTGGGTTATAAAGAACAACGTATGAAGGTTAACCTTGATACCCTGAAAGGCCCTCTGTTATTATCCATGAAGGAAGATATAAAACGATTGGACGATCTGGTTATTACCGCCGGAGTATTCGAGGCCAGTGATGAGAAAAAATCCGTGGCCTTGAAACCCATAGATATTGTAACCACGGCCGGCGCAACAGCGGATATTGCAGGAGTGTTGAACACAATGCCCGGCACACAGACCGTGGGTGAAAAAGGCAGGCTGTTCGTGAGGGGCGGGGAAGATAGTGAAACTAAAAATTTCATCGACGGAGTTCTGGTGGACAATATCTATGGGCTCACCCCTGATAATGTTCCTTCCCGAATGCGTTTCTCGCCTTTTCTGTTTTCGGGAACGGCCTTCAGCACCGGTGGTTATTCAGCGGAATACGGCCAGGCCCTGTCCGGAACCCTCGTACTGAAATCAGACAATACACCGCCTCAATCGCAAACAGATCTTTCTTTCATGACGGTAGGTGGATCGATCGCCCATACCCAGAAATGGAAAGGCGGTTCCATTTACGGGGAAACCTATTACCTGAATTTACGCCCCTATTTTGTGCTTGTTCCACAAACCCGCGACTGGAAAAAACCGCCGCGGTCCTGGGAAAATAATTTTATGCTTCGCCAGGATATCGGGAAATTCGGACACCTCAAGGTATTTTATTCCAATGATTTTTCAAGGATGAGCATCATGCAACCCTCTATGCTTGATGTTCACCAGGACCTGAAAACCCGGTTGAGCAATGACTATCACTACCTGAATATCAATTACAATGTAATCACGGATAATAACTGGTCTTTCTATTATGGTATATCGGATTCATATCTTAAGGATACAACCTCCATGGAGATATATTCCATCAGGCACCGCCAGCATTCCCTGCATTCCAAGATGATGGCAGACTATGATCCCGGAAACCGTTTCGGTATAAAATTCGGAGTAGACCAGTACTTCCTTGATTACAAGGAAAAGCTTAATTATGATTTGCAGGATTTCCGTTATTCGAATTCTTTTAACGACTGGATTCCGGGAGTATTCGCCGAATCCAACATTTACCTTACCGACAAATTCATAGGAAGGATCGGGGTAAGAGAAGAATATTCTTCGATGTCCGGAAAATTTATGTTTTCTCCGCGTCTTTCACTGGCTTATAAAACGGGTAAGTACAGCCAGTTTTCCTTTGCCACGGGAAAATTCAACCAACGCCCTCTTCCGGATTACCTGGTTATCAATGACAATCTTAAGGATGAAACCGCTGAACATTATATCCTGAATTACCAGGTTACCAAAACCGACAGGACATTTCGAATAGAAGCATACCGGAAATCCTATAGCGACCTGGTGTGTTTTGACACGATTAACAGCTTCATCCCGTCGCAATATAATAATAACGGTCATGGGTATGCCAACGGAATAGATTTTTTCTGGCGCGACAGTCATACGATTCCCAACGGCGATTACTGGATATCCTATTCCCTGATCGATACGAAAAGATTATTCAGGGATTACCCGGTGGAAGCTATTCCGCAATTTGTTTCGACGCATAATTTATCGGTCGTTTACAAACAATTTTTCTCAAAACTCAAATCGCAGCTTGGCGTTACCTACACCTTTGCCAGCGGCCGGCCTTACAATAATCCCAATTCCGATAAATTCAACGACGGCACTACGCCGGTTTTCCACGACCTCAGCATGAACTGGAGTTACCTGATCAAAACGAATATCATTCTTCACTTTTCCGCCACCAACATATTGGGACGCGATAATGTTTTTGGTTACCAGTATAGTGAGATCCCGGATGAGCAGGGCCATTATGATTACATTCCCGTGAAGCAGGGAGCAAAACGATTTTTGTTCCTGGGACTGTTTATTACGTTATCGAAAGACAATAAAACAAACCAGATAAGAAACCTTTAAATCCAACGAATATGAAAAAGACTATCAGTAATCCAAATCAAGGTATGCAGACGAAGATTTTCCTGTTATCCCTGCTGCTTTTCATGTGGATGTCGGAGGCATCGGCACAGAGCAATATCGAAACCGGCATAAAAATTTTTGAAAATAAAAATTATTATGGCGCAGAAAAATTCTTTACCGATTTTCTGAAAAGAAACCCGGATAATGCAGCAGCGAATTATTACCTGGGGAGAATTGCCATGGTCAACGATAAAAAGGATGATGCGGCAGATTTCTTCAGCAAGGCAACGGATCTCGATGGAACGAATACCTGGTATTTTACCTGGAAAGGGATCAATTACATAAACATCCTTCAATCCGTGACCTTCATGGAACAGGCGATTTACGCACCCAAGGCCTTGTCGTCCCTGAAAAAAGCAGTGGCCCTGGATTCAATGAACGCGCTGGCAAGAACCTATCTTGCCGGCTATTATTCGCAGGCTCCCTCATTTGCCGGCGGAAGCCAGGAGAAAGCAATAGAACAGATCAATACGGCCATAGCCATTGATTCCACCGATCCGGGTTTTCAATTACAGCGTGGGATAATTATGACAACCTTTAAAAATTATACCGAGGCAGAAAAATCTTTTGAGAACGCCATAAACCTGAACCCTGAATTTTTCCCGGCGTACCTTCAGATGGGAAGGATGAGCGTAGAATCGGGGCAGTACCTCGACCTTGGGGAATCCCGGCTTACCGATTTCATTAATAAGGCACCGGCTGACTTCGATAACGATAGGGATGATGCCTGGTACTTCCTCGGAAACATTTACCATCTCAAGGGGGATAACGTAAAGGCAAAGTCGGCCTTTGAAAAAGCCGTTTCGCTCAGCCCGGACAATGAAGATTATAAAAAATCGCTGAAGAACGTAATGTAAAATAACTTATTTAAAAGTAAAAGCTTTAAATTGATTGCACTTATGCAGGAAATTTTTTGCTGACCTGATTAAAAAACCAACTGCATAAATAAAATGAAAAGCATAATGTTTGACCGGAAATTTATATTCACACAGCTTAAGGAGATCATCCTGATGTTTTTGATCGGAGGAATTATAAGCACTTATATGACCTGTCGTGATTGTTTTGCCCATCCGAATATAGCTATGAGAATATGGTTATTCTGCGGTTTCATGTGGGTGTTTTTATGGAAAGGCAACGAATTGATTTCCTGTCAGATTGATCATAGCATTTCCTGGATAAATAAACCGGGAAAACGTTTCCTTACCGGGTTAATTTCAATGCTTATCTATACCGTATCAATCGTCAGTTTGATTACCTATTTATTTGTGGAATACTTTCAGACCAGGGAAATAGGGATGTCTTTCAGGGGCTCGATTGTCTATGTCATTGAATATTCAATCGGAATAACGGTTATCATCATGCTGTTTTTTTTATCCAAAGATTTCCTGATGTCATGGCGGCAGTCGGCGATTAATGAAGAAAAATTACGTCGGGAGAATATAGCATCACAGTATGAAGCGCTCAAAAACCAGGTGAATCCTCATTTCCTTTTCAATACGTTAAATGCACTTTCCTCACTCATCTATGAAGACCCGGATAAAGCGGTACAGTTTATTAACAAGTTTTCCGATGTCTATCGGTACGTTCTGGATTCAAAGGACAAGGAAGTGATCCCGCTTAAGGAGGAAATAGATTTTGTCAGATCTTATTTTTATTTATTGAAAACACGTTATGAAAATAACCTGGAAGTTTCAATCGATGATAACCTCCCCGATGGTTTTGTGCCGCCCATGGCCATTCAGTTACTGGTCGAAAATGCAATTAAACACAATGTAATTGCCGACGATTCACACATCAGGATCGACATTTTAAGGGAAGGTGATTATATCATAGTGGAAAATAATGTTAAGCTTAAAAATATCAATGGTAAATCAAGCGGGTTGGGTATAGAAAATATCCGTTCAAGATATACTTTTCTATCCGATAAACCTGTGTTAATCAAAAATAATGGATCGGTTTTCAGTGTTTCGATCCCGGTATTAAAAATGGGGAAGGACTATTAACATGCGAGGTTTGCTTTGAAAACCCGGATCATTAAAATTCCGAAAGATGAACATTTTTATCGTTGAGGATGAAAAGATTGCGATTCGCAGGTTATCGGTTTTACTGGCCGAATTATGCCCCGATTGCGAAATCAAAGGAACCGCCGATACAATTGAGGCGGCGGTTTCCTGGTTCATGGAAAACCCTGCACCGGACCTTGCTTTTTTCGATATCCAGCTCGCTGACGGCATAAGCTTTGAAATTTTTAATAAAACCAATGTTACCTGTCCTGTTGTTTTTACAACCGCTTATGATGAATACGCCCTGAAAGCTTTTGAAGTAAACAGTATCGATTATCTCCTGAAACCGGTTGAAAAAGAAAAACTGAAAAGGGCGCTTGGGAAATATAAACTGTGGACGGGGGATAAAGCAGGAGTAAACCCGGACCTTGCGGTCTTGCAGGAGGCGATGGAATTCCTGAAAGGGAAAAAATTCAAGGAAAGGTTTGTTGTTAAGTATGGCGACCATCTCAAGTCGGTTTCGGCGACAGATATTACCTTTTTTTTCAGCGAGGATAAAGCCACCTTTTTTTTCACAACTGACAAAAAAAATTATCTTGG
>CAYNCU010000011.1:0-37242 GCA_964395765.1 uncultured Roseivirgaceae bacterium
AAGCCGCAAAGGGCGCAAAGGCATTACTATAATTTCGCAAAAGTGCGGAGTGCGTAAAGGCATTAATCTTTTCAGGCAAAGCCGGGGAGAGGGTAAAGGCCAAAGGCATTACTTTTTTTCATGCAAAGACGCATAGAGCGCAAAGACATTACTATAATCACGCAAAGGCGCTAAGGGCGCAAAGGCATTACTTTATTCATGCAAAGGCACGGTTTGCGCTTTCAGCCTTGCGTTATTCATACCTTAACGTTTGCGCCGGATTCAATCCCGATGCTTTAACCGACTGATAACTTACGGTAAGTAAAGCAATGATCAGGGCAGCCAGTCCGCTGAGTATGAAAATTATATAGTTTATTTCAACATGGTAAGCAAAATTCAAAAGCCATTTGGAAATGAAAAACCAGGCAGGTACTATGGCAATGAAGAATGCGATAATAATAAATTTCATAAACTCAGTTGAAAGCATACGGATGATAATAAAAGAAGAAGCGCCCATGGCTTTACGGATTCCGATTTCCTTGGTTCGCTGTTCTGCCGTATAGGCAGCCAGGCCGAATAGTCCGAGGCAGGCAATGAAGATGGCCAGTGCAGCGAATACGCCGAGCAGTTGTCCGACTTTGATGTCGGTTGTATACTGGGCATTGAAATTGTCGTCGAGGAAGCTGAATTGAAAGGGTTCGCCGGAAGTAAATTCTTTCCATTTGTTTTCGACCAGGTTGACTACCTCCCTGGCATTGTTGCCGGAGTAACGAATCGTCATGTAATTTCCGAAGTTGGCTCCGAGGCGGATTACCAAAGGCCGTATTTTCCCTTTCAACGATTCGAAATTGAAATCTTTCAGTACGCCGACCACAGTGACTTCCTCCGGTGTCTGGCCGTTATAGCTGATCAGTTTTTCACCTACCGGGTGTTCCCATCCCATTTCCCTGACTAATGTTTCATTCACCATAACGCCCACGGAATCCGAGGGGAAATCCCTTGAAAAACCTCTGCCTTCGGCGATAGAATATCCCATTGCTTTCACCTGATCATAGTCGGCATAGTATTCTCCCACCAGGTGATCCTCATCATTACCGGGTTTCCTGTAAACGGTTGTGCTGTTCACCCCGGGAAATGTACTGACCGAATAACTGGCCGCGACAATTCCGGATTGTTTCATCAGATCATTTTTAAAGGCCGTCCGGTTGTTATTCAGCCGGTCGGCGTTCATTAACACGAGCGCCTTTTTCCGATCCAGCCCCAGGTCCTTATTTTGCGTGTATTGCATCTGGTTATAAACAATTGAGGTGCATATGATCAACATGATGGAGAGGGAAAACTGAAGGGTGACCAGGGTGCCACGTATCCAGCCGCTTTTACTGCCTTTTGCCGCACTGCCTTTAAAAACTTCCGTAATGCCGAATCGCGTAAGAAAGAATGCCGGATAACTCCCCGCAAATAATCCTACAATAAGAATTAAAATTACCGCTCCGCCCAGGTAGAGCGGGTTAAACAGGGATATCCAATGAAGATTTTTTCCGGCTAACATATTATACTGAGGTAAAAGAACGATCGATAAGATAAATGCCAGGACAACGGAAATTAAACTGAAAATAAATGACTCCATCAGAAATTGCAGGATCAGCTGGCGGTTCAGGGAACCGAATGTTTTGCGCATGCCAACTTCCCGTGCCCGGCTTGATGAGCGGGCAGTCGTAAGGTTCATAAAATTGATGGAGGCAATCAGGAGGATGAATATACCTATGGCACTGAATATATAAATATAGTTGATATCCCCTGAAGGATCGTAGTCCCCTGAGATCTTGGAATATAAATGTATATCTTTCACCGGGTCGACCAGGTAGCCGTATTCACCTCCGTTTTTCATGAACTGATCCATCGAGACACCCAGGAACTGTTGCATCTCAGGACCGATGTATTTAGGGATAAGACCTGATACCTTTTTTTTGGTTGCCTCAATATCGGCATCTTTATGAATGATAAAATAGGTTTGAATGGTGTTGGCTAACCAGATGGGGTTTCTGCTGTAACCCTGCGACAGAATGGAAACCAGATATTGAAATTTTATATGGGAATTTTCCGGGGGATCCTGGGCCACGCCCGTTACTTTCATGGATTGATTGTCATTACCGAAAATTAATATTTTTCCCAGCGGATCTTCCTTGCCGAATAATTTTTTGGCCGAGGTTTCCGTAAGCACCATAGAATTGGGATCTTTCAGGACGGTAGCAGGATCCCCCTTCAGCAATTTAAAAGAAAAGAATTGGAAGAAATTTGAGTCGGTAAGCAATATGCCGTTTTCGGTAAACGATTTGTCATTATATTTAATTACGACATTGGTAAAAACCCACATCCGGATGGATTCTTCAATTTCAGGGATATCGGAAACCAGGGCTGCTGCCATAGGCGCCGGAGTATAATTCCCGGTGAGGTCCTGACCCCCTAATTTGGCATGTAATGCTACGCGGTACATCCGGTCGATCTTTGTATGAAAACGGTCATAACTGAGTTCACCGGAAATATAAAGGATTATAAAAAGTGTCGCGGTGATCCCGGCGGTCAGGCCGAGAATATTGATAAATGAATAAAACTTTTTCTTGAGTAGGTTGCGGATGGCAACGATCAGATAATTACGGAACATGGGTATTGTTTGTTTAAAGAGTTAGATGAAAAAATTCTCATTTTGGTAACAAAAAACTGACAGCCGGAAAATTTACTTTGTGAACGGTAATAATTAAAAAATTTGTCGTTTGGTTATCCTTCAATTCCTTCCTGAAATCAATTCAAAATAAATCAAAAAACAGGTAATTCTTTCTCTTTCCGGTTAAATAAATATTACGGTCAATGTTGCAACATCGTTCATTTCCCGTTATTCATACCGAAGCGTTTCAGCCGGGTTAACCGTGGCCGCCTTTATAGACTGGTAGCTCACGGTAAGCATGGCGATAATAAAGGCTAATAACCCGCCTGCTAGGAAGATGAGGTAGTTGATATTCACCCGGTAAGCAAAATTTTCCAGCCAGTTATGGATAAAATACCAGGCCGGGATAATGGCTATTAAAAAGGCTATGAATACATATTTTAAAAACTCCGAAGATAGCAGCCTTACAATACTTGTGGACGTAGCGCCCAGAGCCTTCCGGATCCCGATTTCCCGAGTTCTCTGTTCAGCGGTGAAGGCGGCGAGACCGAACAGACCCAGGCATGCTATAAAGATGGCCAGGGTGGCAAAAATGGTTAACAGGTGACCAACACGAATATCCGATTTATAAAGATCGTTGAATTTTTCATCCATGAAGTTATATTCGAAAGGCTCACCGGAAGTAAGTTCTTTCCATTTACTTTCAATGGTAGCAATCACCTGTCTGGGGTTATTCCCGGAATACCTGATGATCAGGTCATTCCCGAAATTGGTAGCAAGCCGGATTACGATAGGCCTTACTTGTTCCTTCAGGGATTGAAAATTGAAGTCCTTTATAACGCCGACAACGGTAAGTTCGAGTGGTTTTTCATTATCCAGTGAAATGATCTTTTCGCCGACAGGGTCTTTCCAACCCATTTCTTTTACGAGCGCCTGGTTGACGAGCACGGCCAGGGAATCGGAAGGGAAATCTTTCGAAAAATTTCGGCCGGCTGCAATTCTTAATTTCAAGGCGGGCACCTGGTCGTAATCCGCATAGTACTGGCCTACCAGGTGATCTTCATCCACCCCCGGTTTCCTGTAAACCGTGGTATTATTAACACCGGGAAAAGTATTGGTGGCAAAGCTGACGGCTTCAATATTATGTTCCTTTTTCAGGGCATCTTTAAATGCGTTACGATTGGATCCCAGCTTATCGGCATTGGAAATGGTTATTACCTTATTCCTGTCAAAGCCTAGATCTTTGTTGCGGGTATATCTCATCTGGCTAAATACAACAGCCGTACAAATGATGAGTAATATGGAGATGGCAAATTGAAGGGTTACCAGTACCCCGCGCAGGAGACCGCTTTTAGTGCCTTTCGCAGCACTTCCCTTGAATACTTCTGCTATCTTAAATCGGGTCAGGTAGAAAGCCGGATAGCTTCCGGCTAATAAACCGATGATAAAAACGAGACCTGCGGCAGCGCCTATCAGTAAGGGATTAAACAATTCGGACCTGGTGAGATCGGTCCCTGCCAGCAAGTTATATTCGGGCAGTAATAAAACAGCGGTCAGAAAGGCCAGTATTACCGAAACAAGGCTGAAAATCATGGATTCAACCAGGAACTGGGTGATGAGCTGTGATTTGAGTGAACCGAAGGTTTTTCTCATGCCCACTTCCCTTGCACGGCCCGAGGAGCGGGCGGTGGTAAGATTCATAAAGTTGATCGAGGCAATGAGCAAAATGAAAAATCCGACAGCTCCGAATATGTAGATATAATTTATATTACCGGCGGGTCCAAGATCACCCTGGATGTGGTCATATAAATGTATGTCTTTAAGAGGATCAACGATATAACCATAGGCCCCTCCGTTTTTCCTGAACTGATCAAGACTCATTCCTAACATCTGCTGTATCCTGGGTCCGACATATTTTGCGATAAGGCCATTGATCTTGTCCCTGGCAGCATTAATATCGGCCCCTTTATTGAGAATAAAATAAGTTTGCAGGCTGTTGCTCAGCCATTCGGTGGATTTGCCGAAATCGTTAGATGAGAACGAAACAAGATAATTAAACTTAATGGAAGAAGTGGATGGTGGATTTTCAACCACCCCGGTCACTTTCATGGCTTTTTTAGCATTACTGAAGATCAGAATTTTACCCATCGGGTCTTCTTCCCCGAAAAATTTTTTTGCCGCTGTTTGGGATATGACAATTGAGTTGGGCTCAATTAATGCCGTTGCGGGATCGCCTTCTAGTAACTTAAATGAAAAGAAATTAAAAAAGTTGGAATCAGTGTGAAAAACGCCGTTTTCCGTAAACGACTTGTCTCCGTATTTTATAATTACATTATTCCATTCCCAGAGCCTGATCGATTGGGAAATCTCCGGGACTTCATTGACCAGGGCAGCGGCCATCGGAGAAGGTGAATAGGCTCCGGTAAAATCCTGGCCTGCCAGCTTGGCGTGAAGACCGACCCGGTACATCCGGTCGATCTTTTCGTGGAACTTGTCGTAGCTTAATTCATTACTAAGGAATAATATAATAAACAGGGAGGCGGAGATACCGATTGTCAATCCCAGGATATTGATAAATGAATAAAATTTCTTCTTTATTATATTCCGGAAGGCAATCAGGAAAAAATTACGTATCATGTTGTCAGGGCGTTTTTCTAATTATTAGATGCATATTTTTATTAAAAGGTTGCATGATAAGGTCAAAAGCCTTTTTTATAGCCAAAAATCAATAGATGGATTGAATAATTCAAACCGGGACTTTAACTGTTTATGATTAGATTTATCGAAGGATAGGAATAGTAATTCTCCGATTAAAGAATTGAAAAGGACAAATTTTTCAAATAAGGTAATCCTTATAACCGGCGGCGCATCAGGCTTAGGTGCTTCCCTGGCAGCTTCCATGGCGACACTGGGAGGTCGGGTACTGGTTTTGGATAAGGATGAAAGATCTCTTGAAAATTTAAAAAATAATCAACCGGTAATTGAGGGGTATCATGCCGATGTTACCGAACCTGTAAGCATAAAGGATACGATCCGGAAAATCCTTGATTCTTACGGGAATATTGATTTTCTGATCAATTGTGCGGGTGTGTTTAATGCAGGCGAAGCACGGGATTTTTCAGCCCGGCAATGGAAGGAGTGCATTGAGGTAAACTTGTTGGGAACCGTGAATATGATTGCAGAGGTTTATCCTTTAATGGTCACCCGGAAATCGGGTCAGATCGTGAACATTGCCTCCATGGTAGGTCTTGCTCCTTTACCGCTGATCATTCCCTATGTCACCTCAAAATACGGTATCATCGGCCTTACTCGTTCTCTCAGGATTGAAGCAGCCACTCTTGGCATTCGCGTTAACGTGGTTTGCCCCGGCCGGCTCGACACAACGCTGCTGGAAAAATCGGAAATCGTGAATGCAGACCAGGAATCATTTATTGCCGCAATGCCTTTAAAACCGTATCCCTTAAGCAAAGCAGTCCATAAAATAATAAACGGAATAAGCAGGAATAAAGGTGTTATCCTGTTCCCCTGGTACGTTAATGCACTTTGGTATGCCGAACGATTTTCCAGCCGGCTTTTATTTCCCGCCTATGCTTTGGCTATGAACAAATTCAGGAAAATGAAATTGTAGTTATACAGAGGACCTCAGAGAAGTCACAGAGTTCCGCAGAGAATATTGCATGCATTTTTTACCCTGAATGTAAATATCACTCCCGGCTTCAAGCTTCCAGCCTAATTATTCATCCCCGGCGTGAATACCTGGTTTGTAAAGGGCGGTGTGTCGGGAATTTTAACATCGTTGAAAGGATATCGTACCGCCCGGTGACAATTGTTGCATGTATTGGTCAGGAAGACAAAACTTTTTTTAAAATCAACCAGGTTTTTATGTTGTATGGTTTGGCTGACACTGTCGAGGGCCGGTTGCAACATCGGGATCATTTTGGATTCCGGACGATCCGTTTCATATTTAATGATATCATCTTTTAACTCTATGATCTCTTTAATTTCAAAATCGGCCAGTGGCCAGTTCTGGTTTATGCCGGCGAACCATAGCTTGGCGTGATGCACCTGTACGTCCGACATGAATTCTCCGAAACCGGGGACATAAGCATTATTCTGACGGCTCTGTAAACTGTCGATCTTTGTTTCCAGATCAGCTATTTTTTTTGAGGAGTTGCTGCAGGAATAGAACAGAATTAAAACGGATAACAGGGCAAATGATTTCATAGAAATTAATTTTCAATCCTATTTCAAGTAGAACTATTTTTATCGGTAATTGTTTATTTCGCTGATGAAGTTCTTCATAGAATTAAAATCTGCAATAATATAATATAAAATCATTTACAAAGAAGCACCGCAAAGAATAAATAGAAAGAGCACGGAGATTGCTCCGAGATCCTCTGCATTACTCTGTGGTCCTCTGTGCTGCTCTGAGGTCCTCTGTGTAATAACTCTCCGCAATTATATCTAACGCCTCAATTTATAAGCTATGGAAAAAAGTATTTTATGCACACAATTAAGATTCCAATTTGCTTACTTTGTTGTTTTCAATTGATTTTATAAACTAAAAATTAAACACGATGAATGAAAAAGTAAGTAAAGAAGAAGTAATGAACCAGTTTCATATCGCCCTGAAAAACCTGATGGAGATATATAACCAGATTGAACCTTCCGCCAATACCACCACTAAGAACAATCTGTTCCTTTCACTGGATAAGCTGGCCAGGGCGTACGGCATTATCCAGGGAAATACGGAGGGTGAAAAATAGAATTATGATTTTTATTTTTTCTTCCGATTAATAGAAAACCGGAAAGGATTAATTATTTTTCAACCTATAACCAACAAAATAATTTTATATGGATATAGCAAGCAAAGCACTTGAATTGATTTCGCTGGAAGGAAAGGTTGCCGTGGTATCCGGAGGCGCTTCGGGTATTGGTTTGGGTACGGTACGAAAGCTTGCCGAAATGGGAGCAAAGGTATCGATCCTGGATGTCAACGAGACTGCCGGAAATTCAGCGGTTGCGGAATTGAATGACTCAGGCTTACCGGCTGTTTTTTTTAAGTGCGACATCACGGTGGCCGATGATTGCAAAAAAGCTATTGAACAAATTGTAAATAAGTTCGGGAGGATAGATATCCTATTCAATAATGCAGGAATTGCCATTCGGAAAAACGCGATTGACCTGGAACCGGATGAATGGGATCTCGCCCTTGATGTTTCCCTGAAAGGCCAGTATCTCCTTACCAAGTATGCCGTACCGCATATGATTAAAAACGGCGGGGGAAGTATTATTAACAGCGGGTCGGGATGGGCGCTGAAAGGGGGAGAGAACGCGGTTGCCTATTGTGCCATGAAAGGCGGCTCCCTTAATATGACCCGGGCCATGGCCATCGACTTCGGCAGGTATAATATCCGGGTGAATTCCGTATGCCCCGGCGATGTGGATACGCCCATGCTGAAAAGTGAATGTGAACAGCTGGGCGGTGTCTATGACGAAGCCTATAAAAAGGCTTGCGCGGCCGGACGACCGCTTGAAAGACTGGGAACCGTGGAAGAGGTGGCAAATGCGGTACTCTTCCTGGCTTCCGGTATGTCGTCATGGATTACAGGTACACATATCGTTGTAGACGGCGGAGGAATTGCATGAATTTAAATGAACAATTATGAAGGATAACGAAAAAATAATACATCCCTATATTCCGAACTCGGCCCCGGTTAACAAGGAAAGGATGATGAAAGAAATTGGAATCCGGGACATCGACGAATTATATTCCGATATTCCCGAGCGTCTCCGGTTCAGGGGGAAAATGAATATTCCCCCGGGGATAACTTCCGAACAGGAATTAAAAAAGCTGATGACGGGTATTCTGAACCGGAATATTTCGTGTGAAGATAATCTCAGTTTCCTCGGCGGCGGCTGCGCTCAGCATTATGTTCCTGCCATTTGTGATGAAATAACCGGTCGCGCCGAATTTCTCACGGCCTACGCAGGGGAACCTTATGAAGATCACGGACGCTTTCAGGCGCTGTTTGAATATGAAAGCCTGATGGCTGAATTGCTTGATGTGGACGTTGTAAATGTGCCCACCTACGATTGGGGGCAAGCGGCCAGCAGTTCTGTCCGGATGGCCGGCAGGATTACCGGGCGAAGAGAAATCCTGATTTCAGAAACTGTTTCGCCGGACCGGATGATGGTCATTAAAAATTATTGTGAACCGGTAATGAAAATCATACCCGTAAAATTTTCGGATAAAAACGGCGGGATGGATTTGAATGACCTCAAATCCAAAACCGGCGACGAAACGGCAGGAATTTATTTCGAGAATCCTTCCTATCTCGGCTTCTTTGAAGAACAGGGATCCGCTATTTCAAAAATAATTCATAAGGCAGGTGGGGTGGTCATCGTGGGAACCGACCCTCTTTCCCTTGGAATTGTGGAACCTCCGGTGCGTTATGGCGCTGATATTACCTGTGGCGATATCCAGGGCCTCGGAAACCACATGTATCTTGGCGGATCTTTAGGCGGATTTATCGGTACCCGGGACGAAGAAAAATATGTAATGGAATACGCCTGGCGCCTTTTCGGCATAGCCAGGACTTCTGAAAAAAACGAATGGGGCTTCGGGGATGTTGCCTATAACCGCACCTCTTTCGGAGCCAGGGAGAAAGGAAAAGAATTTGTAGGCACGGCAGCCGCATTATACGGCATATCCAGTGCCGTTTATCTTTCCCTGATGGGACCGCAGGGAATGTCGGATCTCGGAAAGCTGATCCTTCAGAATTCTCTTTATGCCAGAAAAAAAATAGCCACCCTTCCCGGCGTGAGCCTGCGTTTCAATGCTCATTTTTTCAAGGAATTCGTCGTTGACTTTTCGGGAACCGGAAAAAAAGTGGAGGATATTAACCGGTATCTCTTATCGGAGAATATTTATGGCGGTAAAGAACTTGGCAAGGATTTCCCGGCATTGACAAACTGTGCTTTGTATTGTGTGACGGAGATTCATTCCAGGTCAGACATTGACCGTTTGATTTCCGCATTGAACGAAGCTCTTCAACAGTAGAACCGGTTTAAAATTGAAAATTATGAATAGTAATAGCCATCATCATCTGAGAAATTTTCACCAGGCCAAGTGGGATGAGGAGGTGATTTTTCAGCTTCATTCACCCGGCGAGCGAGGGATCCTGGTGCCGGAAGCCGACCCGGAGATCCAAAGGGAAATCGGTGACGGAATATCCTCGCTTCCTGCAAATTTGATAAGGGAAAAAGCACCGGATCTTCCGGAAGTAGGGCAAATGAGGGTTCTTAAACATTATTTACGGCTCTCCCAACATACCCTCGGCGCCGACCTGAATATCGATATTGGCCAGGGAACCTGTACTGTAAAATATAACCCCAAGATCAATGAGGTTTTTGTGAGGAGTCATAAAGCTTCAAAACTTCACCCTTACCAGGCAGAAGAAACCATTCAGGGCGCCTTGCAGATCATTTATGAAATGGATTTATTCCTGCGGGAGATTTCCGGCATGAGCCGGTTTTCCTTTCAGCCCAGTTCCGGCTCACATGCCATTCTGAATATGGCGTCCATTCTTTATAAATATCATGAATCACGGGGCGAACCACATCGCGATGAATTGATCACAACGATTTTTTCCCACCCCTCCGACGCGGCTGCAGCGGCTGTCAAAGGCTTTAAGATCATAACGATCTACCCGGATAAAAACGGTTACCCGGATTTAGAACAATTGAAAAATGCAATCTCCCCGAGGACGGCTGGACTTTTCATCACCAACCCGGAGGATACTGGAATTTTCAATCCCGGAATTGATGAATTTACCAGGCTTATCCATGAGGCCGGCGGACTCTGTGGCTACGATCAGGCCAATGCCAACGGGATCCTTGGTATTACCCGTGCCCGGGATGCCGGTTTCGACATGTGTTTTTTCAACCTTCACAAAACATTCGGATCGCCCCACGGTAGCGGCGGACCGGCAGCAGGCGCTCTCGGCGTAAGCAAGGAACTGGAAGAATACCTTCCCGTGCCACTGGTGGATTTTGAAAAAGATATGTACCGTTTAAAGTGGAACCTTAAAAATACGATCGGTAAAACCAGGACATTTTTCGGACCCTTCCCCGTTATCCTCAGGTCTTATGCCTGGATCCGTAGCCTGGGAGCTGACGGATTGAATGAGGTTGCAAAAATTGCAGTGCTGAATAATAATTATATTTTAAAGAAGCTTACTTCCATACCCGGGGTGGAATCTGCCTTTTCCGGAGGGAAACACCGGATTGAACAGGTGCGCTATTCATGGGAAAAATTTCATCAGGATACGGGAGTTGATATTCATAACGTGATTTTCCGTATGTGTGATTTCGGATTTCATCTCTGGACCAGTCACCATCCTTTCATCGTTCCCGAACCCTGTACGATTGAGCCTACCGAATCCTATTCAAAGGCCGAACTCGATGAATATCTCGAAGGGCTCCGGTTTATTGCCGAAGAAGCCCGGAATGACCCGGAATCTGTGAAAAATGCCCCGCACAGGAGCGTTGTGCATAAAATTGACGAAAGCTGGTTCGATGACCCCGGCCAATGGGCCGTTACGTGGCGCGCCTTTATCAAAAAACACGGGAAGGATTTTTTTTCGGAGACAGATTAAAATAAATGAAATACAAAATTCATATCCCGAAAATTTTCATTGTAATGTTTCTGACCGTTGGCTTTGTTCTTCCGGTAGACAGGATCGTCGCGCAAAGTCATACAATTACCGGGAACGGGGTATCGGTAAAAGCGGCTCAGAATTTTTTCCCTGAAAAGGACCTGATGCAAATCGGGGTATATTATTACCCGGAGCAATGGCCGCGGGATGAGTGGGCCCGCGACTTTAAAAATATTACTTCCTTTGGTTTTGAATTTACGCATATGGCGGAATTCTCCTGGACTTTTCTTGAACCTGAAGAAGGGCATTATGATTTTTCCTGGCTGGATTCGGCCATTGACCTGGCTGCCAAAGCCGGATTAAAGGTCATTCTATGTACACCCTCCTTATGTCCGCCAGCCTGGATGGGAAATAAGTATCCTGAAATCTATTTGGTAGGCGCTGACGGCAGACGACGTGAACATGGTATTCGCGCCAATGCATCCCTTTCGGATCCGAAGTACAGGGAATTTGTCGATAAGATCGTAACGGCGATGGCCGAACATTACGGAAAGGATAAAAGGATCTGGGGTTGGCAGCTTGATAATGAACCATTGGCTACTCCGGATTACAGTCCGGCTGCAAGAAAAGCTTTTCAGCAATGGCTTGAGAAGCGTTACGTGACGATAGATAAACTGAATGATGTTTGGGACGGCAGTTTCTGGAGCACGAGATATGACAATTTTGAGGAGGTGCTTATTCCGAATGCTTCCATGAACGAAGAGGATAAACTGAGCCCGCATGCCTTGCTTGATTTTCAACGATTCACGGCTGACGTCACAGCTGATTTTATTGACAGGCAGGCAGATGTTCTCAGGAAATATATCCTGCCCGATCAATGGATAACGACCAATTACCTTAATGTGAGTGTTTCGGCAGATCCGCGATTAACCACCCATATCGATTTCCCGACGTTCACGATGTACCCGGTCAGTGGTAAAAATATACTGGGAGGAATTAATTTTCGCACCGGTATTCCATACCGGATTTACGAAGCTTGTGATTATTACCGGCCGATCGACGGCGTCACCGGAATTATGGAACTTCAACCCGGCCAGGTCAATTGGGCGCCGGTAAACCCGCAGTTATTACCCGGAACGGTTCACATGTGGATCATGCAGGCTTTCGGAGGCGGTTGCTCCTTTGTATGTACCTATCGCTACAGGCACCCGCTGAAGGGTAGTGAAATGTATCATGAAGGTATAGTCGGTACCGACGGAGTAACTCTTTCGGAAGGAGGGAGGGAATTTGTGCAATCCATGAAGGAAATGAAAATGCTTCGTGATCAATATGATCCTTCATCGAAGATGCCACAAAAGCTGGCGTTAAGAGAAACGGCAATTTTATGGAACCATGAGAATATGTGGGACCTTGATATACAGCCGCAAACGACGCTATGGGATACATGGAAAATCAGAAATACGTATACATCGGCGGTAAAATCAACCGGGGCCCCCATGGATTTTATTTCCGAAAATGACGATTTCACAAAATATCCGGTTTTAATCGCACCGGTCTATGAACTGGTGGATGAATCGTTGATCAGGAAGCTGAAAGACTATGTCGAACAAGGGGGCCACCTGGTGCTGACCTGTCGGTCAGGGCAGAAGGACAGGAACGGTCATTTTTTCGAATCTCCCCTGGGATCCGTTATTCAACCGCTGATAGGGGCGAAGGTCGATTATTCCGACATGCTTCCCCCGGATACAAAAGGAACGGTAAAAGCCGGAGACAGTTCCTACACCTGGAATACCTGGGGTGAAGTCCTTACACCCTTCAGGGGAACGGAAGTTCTCGCTGAATATGGTGATCAATATTATGCCGGCATGGCTGCGGCGGTTACAAAAAAATCAGGAAAAGGAAGTGTAACCTATATCGGGGTGGTTACTTCGAATGGAATGTTGGAAAGGCGGCTCATTCGCGGAGTTTACCAAAGGGCGAATATTCCGATTGATGACCTCCCGAAAGGCGTATATGTAGCCTGGAGGGACGGATTTTTTACAGGCGTAAATTATACGGGAGATACCGTTTCGCTTCCCACACCTCAGGGCGCTAAAATTCTCATCGGGTCTAATCCTGTTCTACCTGCGGGCGCCGTGATCTGGAAAGAATAGGAAGAATGAGATAATAAGATTCTGATATATCCGGCAAAGATTATCTTTGTTCTCTATAATAAAATTGGATGAACAATTATCTCCGTGTCGAAGATGCTTTTAAATCATTTGGCGATATCAACCTCCTGAACAAGGTTACTTTTTGGATCAATCAAGGAGACAAGGTAGCGTTGATTGCCAAAAACGGAGCCGGAAAATCAACCTTGCTGAATATTCTGACCGGAAAAGATTCTTTCGACTCGGGAAATTTATACCTCAATAAAGATATCAAAGTCGGTTATCTTGAGCAAGATCCTCATTTTGATGAAAACCTGACATTATTTCAAGCCGTTTACGGTGCCCCGGGCGAACTCATGGAAACAGTAGCGGAATATGAGCGGTCACTTCATGCACATAATGAAAAAAAACTGGAAAAAGCGATCGCTGCTATGGATTATTACCAGGCCTGGGACCTCGAGATAAAAATTAAAAATATGCTTGAGGTCTTTAAATTGAGCGATCATGAACAATTGGTTGGGAAATTATCCGGCGGACAGGTAAAGCGGCTTGCGTTGGTGGTGACGCTCATCAACGATCCTGATTTTCTAATCATGGATGAACCGACCAATCATCTTGACCTCGAGATGATCGAGTGGCTGGAAGATTACCTGACCCAATCCCGGGTTACATTACTGATGGTTACCCATGACCGGTATTTTCTTGACCGGATTTGTAATGATATTATTGAAATTGATGAGAAGGAAATTTATTTCTATGCGGGGAATTATTCTTATTACCTTCAGCACCACGAAGAACGTATTTTGAGTAAAGTGCAAACAGCCGGGAAGGCGCAAAACCTGCTTCGGAAGGAGTTGGAATGGATGCGACGTATGCCAAAAGCAAGAACAACCAAGGCCCGGTACCGGATCGATGCTTTTTATGATCTGCAAAAACAATCGCACTACCGACGTAACGATAAAAAGGTGGAAATGAATGTGTCTACTTCACGGCTCGGGAAAAAAATCCTGGTACTGGATCAGATCACCAAACATTTTGGCGAAAAAAAAATTCTTGAACACTTCTCATACACCTTCATCCGGAAAGAAAAAATTGGAATTATCGGCCCTAATGGTTCCGGGAAAACTACTTTTTTAAATCTTGTTACGGGGAATTTGACGCCGGATTCCGGTAAAATTGAACAGGGAGAAACTGTGGTTTACGGGTATTATCAACAGCAGGGACTTGATTTTAAACCCGGCCGGCGGGTTGTCGATATTCTGAAGGAAATTGCTGAAGTGGTTACCCTGGCTGACGGCAGTCAGTTATCGGTCACTGAGTTCCTCAATCAATTCCTCTTTACGCCCGAACTGCAATACGTGTATGTCGAAAAACTAAGCGGCGGTGAAAAACGACGGCTCTACCTGATGACGCTCCTGATGCGAAATCCGAATTTCCTGGTCCTTGATGAGCCCACCAATGATTTTGATATTGTTACCCTGAATGTTTTAGAAGAATACCTATCAAAATTCGGCGGTTGCGTGATCATCGTATCGCATGACCGGTTTTTTATGGACAAGCTGGTCGATCACCTTTTTATATTCGAAGGAAACGGGGTGGTTTATGACTTTCCCGGAAACTACAGTGATTACCGTGCTTCCCGGAAAAAACAGGAAATTGAAGAGCATCGGAAGGAACTTAAGATCAAGCCAAAAACTTCAAATACCGTTTCACGAGCTCATGCAGATTCGAAAAAAAGGAAATTAAGTTTTAAAGAAATAAAAGAACTTGAAATGCTTTCTTCCGAAATTGAATTGCTTGAAAAGGAAAAAGTACAACTCGAAACAGAAATGTCCGGAGGTACCCTGGGTCATGAAGATCTCCTCGCACGCTCGCAACGCCTGGGCTTACTTATTCAAATTATCGATACTAAAAGCGACCGTTGGCTGGAACTAAGTGAAATAAAGGAATCCAGTGAGAAATAGAAATTGCAACAAAACTCCAACCGGATGAAATCTGACCTGGCGAACACCTGTTCGTTTGGAAATTATATGATTTTAATTTTGCTGTAATACAGGTGAACAAATAGAAAATGAAATCCAATCGGGCAACGATAATTAAATTTCTAAATTAAATGATTTGCCCGATTTAAACCGTTTGCCAGAGCTTATTATATTTATTCCTGTATTCAACAGGAGTGAGGCCGGTAATCTTTTTAAAAACAGTCCGGAATGCTTTTGTATCCGTATAACCTACATCAAACATCACTTCATTGATATTCTTCCGGCTCGATTCAAAGCTTCTTTTGGCCGCTTCAACCTTTACACGCTGAATATATTCAATGGCCGTATTATTGGTGGCTTTTTTAAATCTTCTTTCGAAACTTCTTCGTCCGATAGCGAATTTTTCGCATAACTCTTCCACGGTGATCCTTTCCTGGAAATTTTTTTCTATGTATTCCTGGGCCTTTCTAACCTCCGGATCGTTATGTTCCTTCTGCCCCTTGAACATGGCAAAGGCGGCCTGGCTATCCCGGTCGATATCGATGGCAAAATATTTGGAAGCTAAAATGGCCAGCTCGCGGCTGGTGTATTTTTCGACGAGGTACAACAGCAGGTTCCAGTAAGAATTCGCGCCGCCACTGGAATACAGTCTTTTTTCTTCCGTCACGATGCTTCCGTCAACAACTTCAACCTCTGGGAACATTTCCATTAACTCACTGCCGAATCCCCAGTGGGTGGAACATTTTTTTCCGTTGAGCAAGCCGGTGGATGCCAGCAGGAAAGCGCCTACACAAAGCGAGGCAACTTCCGCTCCATTATTATATTGCTGTACAATCCACGGGATAAAGGCTTTATTTTTTGAAACCGCATTTTTCATATCCCCAAACAATGCCGGAATGAGCACCAGGTCGGTTTTCTTCACGTCCCTGGCCAGCATGTCGGTTTGAACGATATACGTTCCGCCGTTCAGCTTTACATTTTTTTTAAGCCCGACCAACTGGACATTAAAATAAGGCGGTTTTCCGGAAGCCGCTAAAAACTGGTTGATCGTTGAAAATAAATAACGGGGATCGGCGATGGCCTGCATCACCGACGACTCCGGGACGAGTATGGATACATTTTTCATAGCCTAAAGATATAAATAACGCCTGTCGTAATCAACCCCTTATAATGTCGTTTTTACACATCTTATAAATTAAGCTTGTCGCCTAGGTTTGCAGGGTCAAGTTATCAAATAAGATACAATAAAATAAAAATACTGATCAATGGCACGGATTAATACCTATTTAACTTTTAACGGAAACTGCAGGGAAGCCATGAATTTTTACCGGGATTGCCTGGGGGGTAAACTCTCCTTTCAAACTGTTGGCGAATCTCCGCTTTCATCAAAAATGCCGGTTAAAATGAAAAACTGTATCCTGCATGCCACCTTATTGAAAGGAGATCTGATCCTCCAGGCAACCGATATGACCGGGGACAGCAGGCTGTCGAAAGGTAATTCGGTTTCCCTGCTGCTGGATTGTAACAGTGAAAGGGAGATAAGAACCTTTTACCATAAGTTATCTTCCGGGGGGCAACAGACGCATCCCCTGGAAGTTTCATTCTGGGGAGCCATTCTTGGCAACCTGATCGACAAATACGACCATCACTGGCTGTTGCATTACGATAAAAATAAATCTTAATAACCAAACTAAAACCTATCAACATGAAATCTGTTAATTATTATGTTCCGGTTTCAGATTCAGGGCTTTGGACGGGACGCATCCTCAGCGGAGTTGCTGTTTTGTTTATGCTTTTCGACAGCATCACCAAAATAATGATGATTACCCCGGTTGTAAAAGCCACCGTTCAGATGGGATTTTCCTCAGATACCGTCGCTACTATCGGAGGTATTTTACTGGTATGTACGCTAGTTTATATTATTCCTCATACTTCGATACTGGGAGCCATTTTGCTTACCGGATATCTGGGTGGAGCCGTAGCTTCCAACCTGCGTTTGGAAAATCCGCTTTTCAGCCATACCTTATTCCCCATATATATTGCAGTTTTGATCTGGGGCGGGCTTGTGCTGCGTGATGGAAACCTAAAGGCAATTATATTCTTTCACCGGGAATTCAAATGGTCTGAAAATAATTAATTAAACATAAATCCATGTCATTTCAAGCTTACCTGGATAATATTAAAGCCAGGGCCGGTAAATCGCCGGAAGACTTTAAGAAAATGGCCAAAAAGAAAGGCCTGATCAGGCCGGATGTAAAAGCCGGAGAAATTGTGGCGTGGCTTAAAAAGATTTCGGATTGGGACAGGGACATGCCATGGCCATATACGAAACTCTTCGCGCTTCAATAAATCCCTGGCCTGAAAAGAACGACCGGATTGCAGGCCATTTTAAGGGAAATAAAAATCGGTGGAAAATGACTTTTGATAACCTGATGACAAAAATCCGGAAATGATATCCGCCTTTCACCGACCGATGCGTATTTAAGCCTTTTAACAGGTGATAAAAGGTTTGCCATTGTCCAGGTGACAGCCGGACATATGGATATCGGAATAAAAATCAAGAACCGCGCAGCCAATAATCACTTCGGACCGGCCTGTAAATGGAATGCCATGGTGACCGATCGCGTCCGGCTAACTTCTGCAGGCGACCTCGACAAGGAAGTTATCGAATGGCTTCAAGCGGCCTTCCTTCAGATTTCCGGTAAACGGAAATAAGCTATTCCAACTTTAAAAATTTATTTAATTAATTAAAAAACTATATTATGAAAAATATAACCCCTTTTCTCTGGTTTGATGACCAGGCAGAAGCTGCCGCAAAATTATATGTGTCCTGCTTTAAAAATTCGAAGATCGGTTTTGTCAGCCGTTATTCGGAAGCAGGAGCGAAGGCATCCGGAAGACCTGAAGATTCTGCCATGGTCGTATCGTTCGAGCTCGAAGGATTTACTGTTAACGCCATCAATGGCGGGCCTGTTTTCAAATTTAACCCTTCCATTTCCTTCCTTGTCAATTGCTATTCGGAAGGAGAGATCAATACTCTCTGGGAAAAATCGTCAGAAGGGGGCAGTGTGATGATGGACCTGGAAAAATATCCTTTCGGGGAACGATTTGGGTGGTTGAATGACCGTTATGGCGTATCCTGGCAATTGTTTTTGGGAAAGGAGGGGCAGAAAATAACGCCCCACCTCTGGTTCAGAAATCAGGCGGAGGAAGCCATGAATTTTTATATCTCGCTGTTCGACAATTCTTCCGTCAGGGAACTTACCCGTTTCGGAAAAGATAATCGCGGACCTGCCGAGGCTATCATGCACGCCCGTTTTTCCTTGCACGGGCAGGACTTTATGGTGATGGATATGAATGAGCAGGGATTTAACCCATCCGTTTCTTTCGTCATTAATTGTGAAACGCAGGAGGAAGTGGATTATTTCTGGGATCGTCTTTCGGAAAGAGGCGATGAAAAAGCCCAGCAATGCGGCTGGCTGGCCGATAAATACGGTATTTCATGGCAGATCATACCTGAAGCCCTTGGGAAATTATTGAGCGATCCCGATCCGGCCAGATCGGAAAAAGTGATGAAGGCCATGTTGAAAATGAAAAAAATCGTCATCCGTGATCTCGAAAAAGCTTATGCCGAAATATAAAATTACCTGCTAAAGCGGTCTGACGGTTAAGCGTTTAGATTTCATTAAAATAAATATCCGGTGCTGAACTTACCATTCTATTGGCCGGGACCATCTTTAACCGTCTGACCGCTATAGAACCCCAATCCCCCTTCATTCCTGCCGGAAGACATGCTTCCCGCCCTGGTTTGTGTTTTCATGAACCAATTGCTTTTATATTTTATTTTAATTGCGATTTTTCCTGAAACCTATTGAAAGGAATTTTGTTAAATTTTTAATATTATTATTTTCCATTGCGTAAAAAAGCTAAATTCATTCTTCATGTGTCCTTGGCGTCCTTTAGTCTATTTAGTAACATAATACCCGAATATTTTATCAATAGTCACTTCGTCACTAAATGGCTGAAAACCGGAGAAGAAAATGGGATAATTACCTGAATAGGATAATTTATATAACAATTCAACATTGCCTTGACATAAGTGGCCATAAATTTCTTTTTAGATATGAAACATCTTGTCAATAATTTAATTGGATTCCATTGCAAGGGTGCCATTAATTTATTTGTTTTCTTTATTGCCCTCTTGTTAGCCAGTTGTTCTCCTTCCGTCGTGCAGTCGGATTCAGGCATTTCCGTAAAAGTCAATCAGAATACAGGCGATTATACCATTTATGCAGGTCTTAAAGGCTGGACCTTCAAAGGAACCACGGGGCATGCATTAACCGGGATGCAGACATTGCTCGGCACCGACGAGATTGGAAAATATAGCGAAATCGTATTCACCTGGAGTGAAGATATTCCCTATAAAGCATCGATCCGCTGGTATGCACAAAGGCCGGTGGTGCTTTTTTCACTGATCCTTCCCGACGGATCAACGAGCAGGCCGGAGCCCTTCCCTGTTTTTACAGATTTTCCCTCTGACCTGCATACCTTCAGCTATCACCATAAGAATTTTGCCCCGCCCCAGTTCAAATTGAACAATGCCGCCACGCCCTGGCTTTTCTTTGATGATAAACTGAATTCCTATATTATTTCACCTGCCTCGGCTTTCCTGGTTTCTCAACTTGATGGCGACGGAAAGAAAGAAATAGCTAGCAGCCTGACCACCGGGGTGAAGGATCTGCCGTTGAATTTTGAACATAAAACCATCCTGGTATTCGATAAGGGGATCGGGGATGCGTGGAATTTATGGGGCGCTTCCATGCAGGCCCTGTATAAGCGTAATCTTCCCGCGGAGGATGCTGATCCTGTCCTGAAATATTTCGGTTACTGGACGGACAACGGAGCCGATTATTATTATAATTATGACAAGAACCTCGGATACGCCAATACCTTACTTGCTTTAAAGAAAAAATATGACGAGGAAGGGATCCCCCTGGGTTACATGCAACTCGATAGCTGGTGGTATGAAAAATCAATTTACGATCCCGAGGGAAAACCGGATGCCGATCATAAAAATCCCGATTTGCCGTCCGGCCCATGGAACCGTTATGGCGGCCTGATGAGTTATACCGCCGATCCTTATCTTTTCCCTGACGGGCTGGCTGCCTTTCAAAAAAAACTGGGATTGCCGCTGGTGACGCACAACCGCTGGATAGACCTGAAAAGTCCTTATCATGATCAGTTTAAAGTATCCGGGTATGCCGCTACGGACCCTGCCTTCTGGAAACAGATCATGAATTACCTGAAAGAATCCGGAGTGATCTGCTACGAACAGGACTGGCTTAATTATATCTACGATAAAAGCCCTGAGATGTCTCAAAATTTTAATACCGGAAATGATTTTACAGGAGGCATGGCCGATGCTTGCGAACAGAATGAAATGGATATGCAATATTGTATGGCGACCCCCGGGTTTTTCCTTCAGGGACTGAAATACAATAACCTTACCACCATCCGGACCAGTGACGACCGTTTTAAGCCTTCCCGGTGGCGGGATTTTATATATGATTCACAACTGGCCTACGAGTGCGGAATATATCCATGGTGCGACGTATTTAAAAGCGGGGAGAAGGGAAATATGATCCTTTCCGTTTTGTCTGCAGGCCCTGTAGGCACTGGAGATTCCATAGGGAAAGAAAATAAATCCAATATTATGCTGGCCTGCAGGAAGGACGGCGTATTGGTGAAACCGGATGTGCCCCTTTTACCGGTTGACGAAGATTATGTAAATGAAGCCAACGGTTTAAAAAAACCAATGCTGGCATTTACCTGCACGAAGCATAATCAAATTGAAACAGGTTACATTTTTGCCTTTTCCGATTCATCCTATTCCAACAGGGAATTTACATTTACCCCGTCGAAGCTCGGAATAAAAGGAAAGGTAGCCGTTCTTAATCCCGAAAACAGGGACCTGGCTGTCATTAAAGGTGGGGAAGCATTCACCGGAAAATTAAAGGATAATGATTATGCTTATTATATTTTAGCGCCGCTCAACCTGGGGGGAATAGCATTCTTCGGCGATGCGGGAAAGATTGCAGCCACGGGGAAGAAAAGGATTGCCGATATTGTCGATCACGGAAACCTCGAAATAAAAGTGCTTTTCGCGGCAGGCGAAACTTCCGTGAACCTCATGGGTTACTCCGAAAAACCGGTCAATTCCGATAAAGGGGAATTACATTATGACAGTCAGACCCATATTTTTGATTTATCGCTTCCTTCCAACGGGGGTCGCGAAGTAGTCGTCAATATTCAACCTGTGAAATAAATGCATTCCTTCTATAATTATTTCAAAAGATGAATTCAAAATCAAAGCGTAGAATAAAAAGTAAAAAGAATTCAAAACCTGCAAGTATAAGGAAATCAGATAATTCCGGGGTCCGAAATAGCAGAAGCGGCAATTCCAGCCCGGTATGTTATCTCGGAAAGGAAAAATTCAGGCCGGGATTCGAGGATATTTCCGAAGATCAATAAAGTTGCGCGGCGCAATTTTTTTTATTCATAAAACGAGGCATCACTTGTATTTTTAAAAATTTTATTATCTTACGACGAAACCGGCGGTATAATACCGGAAATTTTTAAGGGACTGAAGGGACATTTTACCGTCATTTTTGCATTAAGCCAGGTATGAGGGAGAGGGATTTACAGCCGATTTAATGCTTTTTGGCAAGGGAATAACCAAACCAAAACCAATAAACTATATGAAAAAGTTGATTACCTTTTTTACCGTCATTGTATTGACCGGAAGCCTCCTTTATGCCCAGAAGAAAAAAGATGATGAGGTGATAAAAATAACGGCGCCCGGAACCGGTGCAAAACCGAAAATTATTCCATCCTTAACCAGCCTGGCGGTTGCCCAGGTAAAGGTCAGTTATAAACTGTCTTCCACCACAAGAACTGTCACGCAGGAAAAAAAAATCGGAGGCGGCGGGCATGTGGCGGGAGCCAAAGTAAGATGTTTTCTGGAAACAACCGATGGCGAACTGACGGAAGATGATTTCCAGTCGATCACAGATAATTTTTATTCCTATTTTTCCAATAAACTGAAGGAAAATAATATTAACCCTGTTGATTGGTCAGCCATTACTGCCACGGATTTTTATCAGAGCGGTGCGGAAAAACCCACCAATGATAAAAATCAAAAGCCCGATAATGTTTCTATTTCCAATACGGCCAACAAGGGTAATGTATTGTATGGCGGGAGTTTTGCCTTCGCCTTCGGGAAACAAAAAAAGGCTTCCGCTTTTTGCAAGGAAGTCAACGCTCCTGCGGGATTCTTCAACCTGACCGTTGATTTTGCCGATGTGCTTGTGGATCTCGACATAAAATCAACCGAATACCAGGACCTGGGAAACGGATGGTACCGCCCCGCCACGGAGAAGAAGAAATATTCATGGGCCGTTGAACCGGATATTAAAGTGATGGCTTCCGATGCCAATTCTTTCACTCTTTTCTGGAATGAAAAAACACAGTCGGAAACCATGACCGTGGCCAAGGATATTTCCGGGGACAAATCCTATGGCGATAAGATCACGGAAGACCCAGGCGCCGTTACACGGCCGGCTTTCGGTTTTTATAAAGACCTTGCCCCTGTAACCATTGAAACGACAAAAGCAAAATATATTACAGCCGCGGAAAAGGCCCTTGATAATTTTGCCGATGAGTTCGTGGCGGAAGTACTGAAGATGCATAAAGGATAAGCTTTCATTTCCAGTTGGAAAATAAGCATTAATTTCCTACATTAATTTAAAATTACAATATCACCTGCCTGCTTTTAATGAGACCGGCAGGTGATATTTTTTTCAGGAAAATTAAAAACAGGAATTATGATAAAAGAGTACTGGAACCGGATTGCACCTGAATACGAATCGCAGGTATTTGATGTTTACTCCAATGATAAAAAGAAATTGATTATAAGACTGGTAAAAAAATTCGGAGATAAAAATGCGGTGGCCAGCGATATCGGCTGCGGTACCGGAAGGTTTCTTCCTCTTCTTTCAGGCGCTTTTAAAAAAGTTTATGCAGTAGATATTTCTCAAAAATTAATTCGCCGTGCTGAAAAAATAAATCTCGAACACGGTAATATAAGCTTTCAATTAATGGATATGTCATCGCCTGGCTTAAAACTGCCTTCCGTCGATTTTGCCTTAAGTGTCAATGCATTTCTGGACCCTTCTCCCGTCCGACGTAACCGGATGTTGAAAAATGTTGTCCGGCACCTGACTAAGGGAGCATTTTTTTTAATGGTAACCCCCTCCCTGGAATCAAAATTATTAACCGATTTCCGCCTCATTGAATGGAACCTCCGCAAGGGCATGAAGGAGACGGCGGCTTTGAGTGCAGGATCGGATAAAAATAACCGTATTGAAAGTTCAACCCTTCAGGGCGGAATTGTAAGAATTGACGGGGTTAGGACAAAACATTACCTGAAAGAAGAATTAATAACAGAACTTGAAAGCTGTGGCATGGAAATACTCCAGATAAAAAAAATAGAATATCCCTGGAATATTGAATTTGATAAACCTCCCCGGTGGATGCAGGCTCCCTTTCCATGGGATTGGTTATTCCTTTCAAAAAAAGTAAGGAATTTAAAATGAAGGTATTTTTCAATCCTGTGATTTCAACCGGCCATAGGTAAAACTTTTCTTATAAAAAATGAGTTAGATAATTACGGTTGTTAAAGTATAAGGTGTGCGGAGATTTTTTCTGATAATCCTGCTTTTTATTTACATCCTTCCTATTCGGGCGCAGAATTACCAGGATAGCACTTTTTCCGTGGAAGATCGTGTGAAAAGTGCCTTAGGTAACATGACCATGGATGAAAAACTCAGCTATATCGGCGGAGTCGATGCTTATTATATTCGCGATATCCCCAGGCTGGGAATCCCGGAATTAAAAATGTCGGACGGACCGGTAGGGGTTAGGACCTGGGGGCCTTCTACGGCTTACCCGGCCGGTATATGCAATGCCGCTACCTGGGACCGGAATCTCGTGCAGCAATTGGGTACTGCACTTGGAAAAGATGCCAGGGCCAGGGGAGTTCATATTCTCCTCGGGCCGGGACTGAATATTTACCGGGCGCCTATGTGCGGCAGGAATTTTGAATATTTCGGCGAAGATCCATACCTGTCAGGACAAATGGCGGTTCAATTTATCGATGGCGTACAAAGTGAACATGTGGTCGCCACGGCTAAACATTTTGTTGCCAATAACCAGGAATGGAACCGGTTTGAAGTGAGTTCCGATATCGACGAAAGAACGCTGCATGAAATTTACCTGCCGGCATTCAGGGCGGCTGTGGAACAGGCACACGTTGGGGCGGTAATGAATGCTTATAATCTCCTAAACGACGAATACTGTACTCAAAATGATCATTTGAACAATGATATCCTGAAAGGTCAATGGGGCTTTAAAGGGGTTTTGATGAGCGATTGGGGAGCAACCCATGACGGTATTGCCGCTGCTACAGCGGGCCTTGACCTTGAAATGCCTTCCGCGCAATACATGAGCCCTTCAACCATATCCGATGCCCTGAAGAACGGAAAAGTCACCAACGCAATGTTGGATGATAAAGTCAGCCGGATTCTCAGGATGATTTTTACTTTCGGGTTTTACGATCATCCTCAAACCGATGCCTCCATACCCCTGGATGACCCGGATAATGATTCCGTAGCACTGAACCTGGCGCGGGAAGGCATAGTTCTGCTTAAAAACGACAGCATACTGCCTTTTTCGTTGAATAAAATAAAATCACTTGCAGTCATCGGACCTAACTCGGATGACTATGTGGCCGGTGGAGGAAGCTCCTATACTACGCCCTTTCACTATGTATCGGTGGCGCAGGGTATTTCAGATTTAGCCGGAGGTAAACTGAAAATCAATCTTTCCGGGGCATTATCCTATGATTATTTTGCAAAAAAGTCGTTTTTCTATGCCTCTCCCGGTTCCGGTATAAAAGGTCTTACCGGCGAATACTTTTCAAATCAGAATTTAAGCGGCGATCCGGTTGGGGTTCGGATTGATTCTGTAATAGATTTTCAATGGCCGGACGCAGTTGGAATAACAGGAATGCCTGCGGATCATTTTTCGGTTCGCTGGACCGGGGTCATCAGGCCGGATACAAGCGCCGTTTATACCTTTTATGGTAGTGCGGATGACGGCTTCCGGCTTTGGGTGGATGATAATGAAATAATCAATAACTGGACAGACATAACTACCAATACGGTATCCGCCAAATTTTCCATGACTGCCGGTAAGGAATATTCTGTCAAATTGGAATATTATGATAATACAGGTCCGGCACAGGTTTCCCTGGGTTATGAAGCCGCCGGCGGCATTTATAAGGAAGTTTACGAGGCAGCATCCGCATCAGATGCGGCAATCCTTTGCCTTGGATTTAACAGCCTGAGCGAAGGAGAAGGGTCGGATCGCCCCTTTACACTGGATAACTTGCAGGACAGCCTTCTGAACCTGGTGACATCTGTCAATTCCAATACAGTTGTCATTCTTAATGCGGGAGGGAACGTGGAAATGCAAAGCTGGATCGGGAAGGTCAGGGGATTAATACACGCCTGGTACCCGGGCCAGGAGGGGGGTAAAGCATTGGCGGAAATTTTATTCGGACAAACCAACCCGAGCGGGAAGTTACCGGTAACTTTTGAAAAGCAGTGGAAAGATAACCCGGTTTACATGAATTATTATGCGAATAACGGGCCTCGGGATATCCAATACAATGAAGGGCTCTTTGTCGGCTATCGCTATTATGACAGTTATCATGTGTCGCCGATGTTTCCTTTTGGTTTCGGCCTTTCCTACACGACATTTGAATATTCGGATCTTGCGGTGACAAAAGATACCATGGATCAGTATAAAGTATCCTTTAAAATTAAAAACACGGGAAAGCGGGCAGGTGCGGAGGTTGCACAATTGTATGTAGGACAAGAAAACCCCGTCATCACAAATCCGGTAAAAGAGTTGAAGGATTTTGCCAGGGTTTTTCTTCAGGCCGGGGAAGTGAAAACCGTCACGATGAACCTGGGCAGGGAAGCTTTTGAATATTTTAATGTTGACCGGAATGCATGGGCCGTGGATAAAGGAAATTATGATATTATCATCGGGGCTTCTTCCGAGGATGAACGATTACGTAACACCGTGACGATCGATAAGGATACGGTAATAACGGCCCTGCGGAAAAGTTACCGGGAAAACGGAACTATTTCCATTTTCCCTGTCCCTGCCGATAATTATTTAGTCATTCAATCCGGTTCAGGAACTTTGGTTTCATTATGGATCTGCGGACTGGATGGAAAAATATACGATCATAAAAACTTAAAGGGAAATCAATTTGAATATGATTGCAGGAGTATTCCGGATGGGATATATTTATATAAGGTAATTACCGGCCGTCAGGTTTTCACCGGGAAATTTATCATCTGCCATAAATAATTTTGGACTTCTAAAAACGTGTCATGGAAAAACGAGAATCAACCTCCCTAACTTCTGAAGAAATAAAAAAAATCAATGCTTACTGGCGGGCGGCCAACTACCTTTCAGTCGGCCAGATCTATCTGCTGGATAATCCGTTGTTACGCGAACCGCTAAAGCTGGATCATGTTAAACCCCGGCTTCTCGGACACTGGGGTACTACACCAGGTCTTAATTTTATTTACGTTCACCTGAACCGGCTGATAAAAAAACATGACCTGGATGCCATTTATATCACCGGCCCGGGACACGGCGGACCCGGTCTCGTCGCGAATGCCTATCTCGAAGGAACTTACAGCGAAACCTATCCCGACATCACCCGCGACATGGAAGGGATGAAAAAACTTTTCAAACAATTTTCATTTCCGGGTGGCATTCCCAGCCATGTGGCACCTGAAACACCCGGTTCCATCCATGAAGGAGGAGAACTGGGATATTCCCTCCTGCATGCCTACGGCGCTGTTTTCGATAATCCCGGCCTGATCGCGTTTTGCGTAGTGGGGGATGGAGAAGCCGAAACAGGCCCGCTGGCCACGAGCTGGCATTCCAATAAATTTCTGAACCCTGTTCATGACGGCGTTGTCGTTCCCATCCTTCACCTTAACGGCTATAAAATTGCAAACCCCACCGTTTTGGGAAGGTTGCCCGATGATGAACTTAAGGATTTATTTAAAGGATACGGCCATAAGATTTATATCGTGGAAGGCGATGATCCTGAAAAGATGCACCCTGAAATGGCCTCCACCCTGGAAGAGGTAAATAAGGAAATAAAGAGCATCGTTGATAAGATCCGCAAAGAGGGTTTTAAGGAAAGACCAAACTGGCCGATGATCATTTTAAGGACACCGAAAGGCTGGACGGGACCCAAGGAGGTGGATGGAGTAAAGATTGAAGGCACTTTCCGTTCCCACCAGGTACCCCTGGCGGAACTGGCCACGAAACCGGCCCATCTGAAGATGCTTGAACAATGGATGAAAAGTTATAAACCTGAGGAATTATTCGATAAGGACGGGACATTGATAAACGAGTTATCGGAACTGGCCCCGGCAGGTGACCGGAGGATGAGCGCAAACCCCAATGCCAATGGAGGGATCCTCCTGAAGGAACTTAAAATGCCGGATTTCAGGGATTATGCAGTTAAAATAAATAAGCCGGGAACTTCGGAAGCAGAATCAACACGGATCATGGGCGCCTTTTTAAGGGATATCATGAAAAAAAACGCAGCTAACCGAAATTTCAGGGTCATGAGCCCTGATGAAGCTAATTCAAATCGACTGAATGCATTGTTCGAAGTAACTGACAGGGTTTCTACGGGGAAAATAATACCGGAAGATGATCATATTACACCCGATGGCCGGGTGATGGAGGTACTGAGCGAACATATGTGCCAGGGCTGGCTCGAGGGATATCTTTTAACCGGAAGACACGGATTCTTTTCATGTTATGAGGCCTTTATTCATATTATTGATTCTATGTTTAACCAGCATGCCAAGTGGTTGAAAGTGACCCGCCATATTCCCTGGCGACGGCCGATCGCTTCGCTGAATTATTTACTGACTTCCCACGTTTGGCGCCAGGATCATAATGGATTCAGTCACCAGGACCCGGGGTTTATCGATCATGTGGTGAACAAGAAAGCTGAAATTGTGCGTGTATACCTGCCGCCGGATGCCAATACCCTGTTGTCGGTAACCGATCATTGCCTGCGGAGCCGGAACTATATCAATGTGATCGTTGCCGGGAAACAACCCGAATTGCAGTGGCTGGATATGGAGTCGGCCATAAAGCATTGTACGGCCGGGATCGGAATCTGGGAATGGGCCAGCAACGACCAGGGTGTGGAACCCGATGTGGTGATGGCTTGTGCCGGGGACGTGCCAACCCTCGAAACATTGGCCGCTGTTGAAATATTAAGAACTAATTTCAAAGAGCTGAAAATTAGGGTCGTGAACGTCATTGATTTAATGACCCTTGAACCCGAAACCGAACATCCGCACGGCCTATCCGAAAAGAATTTTGACGGACTGTTCACCACCGACAAGCCGATAATTTTTGCCTTTCACGGATACCCTTGGCTGATCCACCGCCTGACTTACCGGCGCATTAATCATAAAAATCTACACGTCCGTGGCTATAAGGAGGAAGGCACGACCACTACTCCGTTTGATATGGTGGTTTTAAACGAACTGGATCGTTTCCACCTGGTGATGGATGTGATCGATCGTGTACCCCAACTGATGAAAATCGGGGCCCATGTGAAACAGGATATGCGAAACCGGTTGTTGGATCATAAGGAATATATACAAAGGTACGGCGCGGATATGCCGGAGGTATTGAACTGGAAGTGGTCGATATAGATCACGCAAGTTAAGTTTCGCGCAAAGACGCCAGGATCGCAAAGATTTAATATTGAAATTCAATCTTTCCCGCATTCATTCCTTGTATTAAGAAACATCACTTCCTTAAATTCAGGCAGAAATAATCAATTGGTCAATTGCGCTTATAGTATTATTTTTATAGGATGAAAACTGCATGCTTATTTTTCACGGCGATGATCCTTATTGGATTCAACGCCCGTGCCCAATACGATCCCAACACATTATACATTCCCAGGAATATAAAACAGGCGTATGCCAACGGCACCCGATCCATGGACGGACGGCCCGGCAAAAATTACTGGCAAAACCACAGCCGCTACGATATTCATATCAACGTGGATCCGAAAACAAGGAAGCTGGAAGGTCATGAACAGATCGTCTATTTTAACAACAGCCCCGATACTTTAAATTCCATTGTTTTCAGATTAACCCAGAATGTTCATAAACCGGGAGCCGTATTGGCTTCCCCCAGGGATTCCACCTTTTTTACTTCCGGAATTCATATCGATTCCTTTTCCGAAAATGACAGCCTGAAACCATGGGACGAACTCCCTTATTTTAATACTTTTCAGCGGGTACGCCTTTCCCATCCCTTGATGCCCGGCGATTCCATGCAATTTGCTTTTCAATGGCACTATACGATCTCCCTGTCCAATGACCGGGAAGGAATGATTGATTCAACCACTTTTTATATCGGTTATTTCTACCCGCGGGTTGCGGTGTATGATGATTATGAAGGATGGAATACCATTGAGTTTAATAACTTTATAGAATTTTATAACGATTTCAATGATTATACCTTAAGCGTTGAGGTACCCGGCAATTATGCTGTGTGGGCAACGGGAAGACTGTTAAATATTTCAGATGTCATGCAGCCTGAAATTGCAGAAAGATTCAAAAAGTCGGAAAGCACGGATGATCCGGTACATGTGATTACACAGGACGATTGGAAGGCGAAAAAAGTTACCCGTGAAAATGAAATGAATACCTGGAAATGGAAGGCCGGTAATGTTTCCGATGTGTCTGTGGTCATCAGCGACCATTTCGACTGGGATGCTTCCAGTATAGTGGTGGATAATGCGGCGGGCCGAAGAGCGTCCGTACAGGCTGTTTATTGTGACACGGTATCTGATTTTAAATATGAAATCGGGATGGAACGAGAAGCTTTAAATTATTTGTCACATGTATGGCCGGGTGTTCCCTATCCTTATGAAAAAACCGTCGTTGTCCAGTCTTATAACGGCGGAGGAATGGAATACCCTATGATGGTGAATGAAAGTACCTTCGGCAATGATACTTCCTTGCAAGAATCGGTGGTTTCCCATGAAATTGCCCATACCTATATGCCCTTTTACATGGGGATCAACGAAACGCAATATGCCTTCATGGATGAGGGCTGGGCCACTACATTCGAATACCTGATCGATTATAAAATGCTGGGAAAGGAAAAAGCAGATAAACTGTTTAAGGGCTTTAATGTCATCTGGACTATTTACCGGAAAGGAATGTTGCATGACCATTCCCAGGATTATGATATGCCTGACATTTCACCCAGTCCAAATCTTTCCACGGCTTATGAAATGAACGCCTATGGAAAGCCTTCCCTGGCCTATCTTGCTTTAAAGGATTACCTGGGTGATGAAATGTTCGGTAAATGCCTCCATGAGTATATGAATCGCTGGCACGGCAAACACCCCATGCCATGGGATTTCTTTTACACTTTTAATGACGCGTCCGGTAAAAACCTGAACTGGTTCTGGAACAACTGGTTCTTTTCAAATAATTATATGGATATTGGCATCCGCAATGTTTCTCAGACCCGGGGAGGGTACACGCTGGACCTGGATAACATAGGCGGGATGGCTATGCCCTTTGATGTGAAAGTTACCTGGACCGATGGATCTGTGGAGGTCATTCACCAGACTCCGGGAGTTTGGGAAAAATCAATTAAATCAGCTTCCATAAAAATCGATTCAAAGAAGAAGAAGTTAAAATCAATTGTCCTTGACGGGGGAATCTATATGGATGCGAATGAAAAAGATAATACCTGGATGAACAATAAATAAATTCAATATTCAATATCCAACCTCCAATTTCCAAAATCGGTCAGGTAAAAGAGAAATTTTTTTCGGAAGTTGAAAATTGGAGGTTGAAATTTGAATATTCGCGCCTGTTAATTGCTTGCAACTAAATTTTTCTTGGTTTCATTGAGTTTCTCCTTGCCTTTCTGTGAAAGCCCCGAAACTTCCGTCTTTATCTCATCAAGCTTTTTGGAGACATCATCAATGAAATCTCCGAATTTTCCTTTTACGGCGTCGGCATAATCTTCACTTTTCTTGGAAATTTTTTTCCGTGTAACGGAACCTTTTTCAGGAGCATACAAAACACCTAATACGGTACCTGCAGCCATGCCGGCCATAATACCAATTAATACTTTTCCAGCGCTCATAATTTTATATTTTAAGGTTTAACATCAATTTTTTTATTTTTGGAACACGTCCCTATCTATATTTACGGGATAAAAGCTGTCTTGTTTCAAAACCCTTACACGGATCCTGTGAAAAAATGTTAACAGAAGCAGGTTTATATTGTATGAAAAGTTTTCCTGAGGGAATCGGACTGATTATTCGAAAGACGTTTAAAAAAATGTTTACACTCAACTACCTGCTACCGCCTTCGATAGCATTTCCACACTAATGACAAACGACCCTCTGACCTCCGACCTCTGACCTCCGACCTCCGACCTCCGTCATTAGCTACCTGCAAACTAATTGATATTTAAATAACAGAAGCCGGGAATGTATTCTGTCACGAAGCACCTACTCCTTTTCCCGGTAATTTGTTCTCCGGTGAACGATGAGCAAAACGCCGATAATAATTACGATCAGTGGCCAGAATATGAACCAATTGCCGTTAAAGCTATCTTCATTTCCGCCTCCCGCAAAATAGATCCCTAACAGCCAGTTCCGGATCAGAATTATGAGGCCGATTACAATTATGAAGGCGGGAACTATTATTCCCCTTTTTGTTACATCAGACATGGTTGTATCATTTAAAAAGTGTTCTGATTATATTACGTAAAATGAATGCTCCGGGTCATTAAAATACCGGTGAATAATCATTTTATACCGGCCGATAAACAATTATTTTTTGCTATATTGAATTCGCTTTTAAAAGGAAATTATTTTTTCTGATTTTTAAATAAAACAGTAATTCCATGAAGTCCATAAAACCATTACTTCCGTTTTTTATATTCCTGATGTTCGTTTCCTGCGAAAAGAAGGATAACCCGGCCCTGTACAAAGGGATTGGCATAATGGCCTATTATTATCCTTCCCGGGGCGGCGCCGGCCCCGAAGAGCTTCCGCTGAATAAGCTGAGCCATATTTTTTATGCCTTTACCGAGGTGATCGGTAACGAGATGAAATTCCCTGACGATTCATCGGGCTTAAAGCTTAAGATGCTGGTCGACCAGAAGAAGCACCACCCGATGCTGAAGGTCATGGTTTCCTGTGGCGGCTGGGGAGGATCCGGCGGCTTTTCCGAAATGGCCAGAACACCGGAAACCCGGCATCAGTTTGTGACAAGTGCCGTTGATTTTGTCAATCGATACCAACTCGACGGCCTTGATATCGATTGGGAATACCCGGGTATGAAAGGCATCGGGAATCCATTTATCCCCGAAGACAAGGAAAACTTTACTTCCCTGATGCGCGAATTGAGGATTGCTTTGGATTCCACGGGCAGGCCCCTGTTGTTAACCTTTGCTGCGGCCGGCTGGGAAGGTTACTATGAACATATCGAGCTGAACAAGGTAATGAAATATGCCAATTACATCAACCTTATGACCTATGATAATGTGGAAGGAGGAACGCCATATACGGCCCATCATACCAACCTGGGATTAATTAAACCCGAAGATATAAGCGGCACACCGGCCGACAGTGTTATGATTGCCGAAAAAGATACGCTTGGCCCCAATTCCGCTGAAAAGATAATTTCCTATTGCATTGACCATGGCGTTAATCCAAAACAGATCCTGATCGGTGCAGCCTTTTACGGCCATGCCTGGAAAGGAGTGCCGCCTGCCAATCACGGATTATACCAGTTGAACAAGGGTCCCTGGCGCCAGAATACCCGGTATTATTCGATCCGGGAAAATTATGAGAATAAGAACGGCTTCACCCGTTACTGGGACCCCCATGCCGATGCACCGTATTTATACAACCCGACGGACAGCGTTTTCATTTCTTACGAAGATACGATGTCGATCCGGTTAAAAACAGCATACGCGGTAAAGCAGGGCCTTGGCGGGATCATGTTCTGGCAATTGCTGGGAGATGCCCCGAAAGACGGATTGCTGGATGCCATATATAAGGAAAAGTTGAAGCTGGAACAAAATGAAAACTAATACAACCTTTCATTTTTACGGCGGTTTAAAGATGCTTGTCCTGTTTTTAGCTGGCTTTTGTTTTTTGGCAATTCCGTACCGTTTGAAATCGCAGGATGCCTCAACTATAGAAAAACAATACCTGCAAAAAGCAAATGAGAATATTGAAAAATACAGGAAAGGAGATGTTTCTATTCAATTTAAAACGCCGGATGGAGTTGTAATTAAAAATGCAGCCTTAGAAATTAAACAGGTGAGCCATGACTTTCTTTTAGGTTGCATCCTATTCGACCTTATCACAAGTGACACTACCTACCGACCGGAACTGTTTAAGGAGCGCTTTAAAAAAGTATTTAACCTGGCCGTGTTTCCTTTTTACTGGCCTTGGTATGAACCGAAAGAAGGAATGACCCGGTCGTCTTCCCTGTTTCCGGCGCTTGAATGGTGCAAAGAAAACGGCATTACCGCTAAAGGTCATCCGCTGGTATGGTCTACCGTGTCGGGTGTTCCGGAGTGGCTTTCCGGTTATACTGTTCTTGAGTCCGAGGCATTATTGAAAAAGAGGGTAGAGCATATTGTAACCGGACTTAAAGATAATATCCGGATGTTTGATGTGGTGAATGAACCGGTCAACGTAAAGACATGGGACCATAAAATGCAGGATTTGAAGGATCCGAATGACTGGGGAATAAAAGATTCCATACCACTGATTGCGGATTATGTTGAAAAGGCCCTTGACTGGGCGCATGAATCGAATCCCCAGGCGCGGCTGATCGTCAATGAATACAGGACTATTGCCGATACGGTAGTTAGAAAACGTTTTGATGAACTTTTGACCGAATTGAAAAAAAGAAACGCCCCGATTTCGGGGATCGGAATCCAGGCCCATGAGCCGCGCCAGGAGTGGTTTTCCCCGGTAGACCTTTGGAAAACTTTCGACCTTTATTCAAAGTACAGCCTTCCGATTTATATCACTGAATTTCACCCGCAATCATCGGGCGTGCCCATTACGGGACCCTGGCGAAATGGCAACTGGACGCCGGAAATGCAGGCGTATTATACAAAGCTATTTGTTACCCTGTGTTATGGATATCCATCTGTAGCTTCGGTTAATTGGTGGGGGCTGTCGGACAGGAATATCTGGCTGCCGGGAGGAGGGCTTATCGACAAAGAGTACAACCCGAAACCGGTGTACAACATGCTCGATTCGCTGGTTAACATTACGTGGTGCACGCAGGAATCGGCGAAGACCGATGACCATGGAAGTGTTGCCTTCCGGGGATTCTTCGGTAATTATAAAATTACTTTAAAAACGAAAGACGGGCAGGAACATAATTATGATATACATGTAAGCAAGGATGAAGAGAATAAATGGGCTTTAGTGGTTGAATAACCCGCACCGTTAATTACGTACTCCCGCCTTCAATTAATAATTTCCGCCGGACATTATATTAACGTTCCGGCCCCGAGGCCCGCTACGCCCTCCGGTCTCACTAAATATATCCAATGGACATTGATTAACATTCCGGCCGCTGGCGAGCTACCCACAGGC
The DNA here is from genome assembly GCA_964395765.1 of uncultured Roseivirgaceae bacterium. Lineage (GTDB taxonomy): Bacteria > Bacteroidota > Bacteroidia > Cytophagales > Cyclobacteriaceae > DATDPY01. The sequence continues at coordinate 35,295 of CAYNCU010000011.1, forward strand.
CGGAACTATGATTATATATTCTTATAAATCATATGATTAAAGCACTTTAATTGAATTCCCCTTATCGTGCCTTATTCTTACCACACCTCCTTTTGCCGCAGGAGACCACAACCAACCTGCTTCATCAAGATCTTTTCGTTCCATAATAGGCTTATTGTTCACTTCGATTTTCGACGGTTTGGTGGTCATCCGGATAGTTTCCTGTGAGCTTTTATCATAAGTCTGGTAAAAGATTTTAACTAAACCTGCTTCTTCTCTGGGAACATCGGGAAAAAGCCGTTTATTAAGATCAGGCGAATAACCGGCTACAGAAACCACTGAAGTGGAAGACAGGATATGATTAACATCGGGAGGAGCCAATTCCGGATCAGCGGCCATACTTCGCAGAAAATGTCTTACATAATCCCCATACCCGTCAGTAAGCCAGACTTCGTCGCGGGGATAATTGTTCTTGCCATCGAAATCAACCATATAGGTAGCCCAGGATAATTCACGGATTGCGTTTTCCTGCCATTTTGTATCTCCTGTCAGGGAAGTGTACAGCAATTCCGCGGCTGCCTGACGCGAAGTGTGACTGTTGCCAGGCGTCAGGTATACCGTTTGCTCATTGACTACTTTCACACCGTATTTTGACCACTCGTCATTCCCCAGCTTTTCATAAACCCAGTCGAGGATTTTCCTCGCTTCGGTTTTCCATTCCGGGAAATATCCGGGGTTTAACATCATGTACCTTGCAAAAGTCACCGCATTGATCTGCGTATCCGACCAACCCGGCACATCTTCGAAAAATGGCCCCCACTTATTGTTTTGCAAGGGGTATTTTTTCATCCAGGAGAGGAATTTATTAAAAGCTGCCTGATAGGAAGTGGTATCGCCTTCGTGCATTTTTATTAATTCGGTAAACAATTGCATCGTTCCCGGCCAGTCGGTAGTATAGGTTGAATAACCGGTAACCGTCCTGTCTCCGTTATTATTTTTCAGCCGGCCCGGCTCGCCCGTGATGGCATTTACCTTGAAGGGCAACGGGGAATGATCGGCATCACCTGTTGTTGTATGGGAAGCCAGGGTATTGGCAATTTTTAAGGCGGCGTGAAGGTAATTTTCATTGCCGGTCATTTTATAAAGTACAACCAGTTCATGGCCGAAGTTTCCAGCCTTGTCAGGCTGGGTATAATCTTTTCCGAGGATCATATCACCATCGTAGTACCCGGAATACTGGAGCGTATTATAAGGAAATGGAATATCGGGCCATTGTGCGGTGGAAGGAGAGAGGGAATGCGTCAGGTAATAATCGGCAATGAATTTCATATTTTCCTTTACCGATTCATTGCCTGAATACATATATAAAAGGGTCCACGATGAAAGGGCCATATTAAACTGATCTCCCCCGATCCCCCTTGGATCATTCACCGGCCGCCACACCTGGTGGTTCATATAATAGGGCAGGCCGTTCATGTCCCGGCGCAGGGTGTCCCAGAAGTTCCATACCAGGTCGATCACATGGTCATAAGAAACACCCAGGTCATCGGAATACCAGGGGAGGATATTCCCGGCCTCGTCGGTTTTGATAGGATGAAAAACCAGGAATCCTTCATGAGTTTTGTCGTAGGAAACTGTCTGCCCGATGGATACGTATGCGGGCAGGAAGAGAAGGGCAAAAAATATTTTTTTCATAATCGTTAAAATGTAGAACAGAAATATCAGGAGATGAAGTTAAATATTTTTTTGCCTCAAAGGCACAATGGCCCGGAGAAATCACGATGAAGAATTCGGTGCGAAGTCATCAGATCCATCGCCCTGGCCTGAAGCGCACAGGCAGGAACCACTCCCCTGGTCTGTGGCTCACAGACCGGATCAATAAGCGTTAAAAATGATGGTCTGTGAGCCACAGACCAGGGAGCGGGTCACCTGGCCACCTTGTCACTGCGTCACTAAATATTTGCTCCCC
>CAYNCU010000012.1:0-36275 GCA_964395765.1 uncultured Roseivirgaceae bacterium
CCATGAAATGGGAACGGAAATCAGGAATGCGATTATTACCAGCCTTGCAAAATCACCGGATAATAACTTCAGTATGCTTAAGGAAGTTGCCCCGAATACCTTGCGGATGCCTATCTCTCTCGTTCGTTTAAGCGCAGCGTAGGAAGCAAGACCGAATAGACCCAGTAAGGCTATAATAGTTGAAATAAAAGAAAATACGGTAAATAATTTGCCCGTTCTGGTTTCCGATTTATATAATTGATCATAATCGTTGTCCAGGAAATGGTAATCAAAAGGAATTCCATCGGCAAATTTTTCCCATTGATGTTTAATAAATCCCAGCGTTGCGGCCGTTTCCACAGGATTGACTCTTACCAGCAGATATTCATAATTATTGGGCACAAATTCAAAGACAAGTGGACTTACCGGGTTATGCAGTGACTGAAAGTTGAAATCCTTCACCACGCCGATTACCGGACCGGGCTTCATGTTCCCATGTCGGATGACGATTTCCTGGCCCATGGCACTTTGATCCGTCCAACCAATCTCTTTCAACGCACTTTCATTTACAACATATTTATTAGCATAATTTTCAGGAATAAGGTTTTCGATATTTTCCTTCCCGGAAAGAATCTTAATATCCATGGTCTGGAAAAAATCCGGGTCTACGGAATTATAATAGGCCCAATATTTATTATCGTCCCGGACATTAATACCTTCGGAAGTTATAATATCAACAGGTAACTGGGAGGCTGCCGAAACTGCAACTATTCCCGGGTTTTTCATTAACTCATTTTTCAATAAGGTATAATTTTTTAATAGCCCGGGATATCCTATATGAAGGATTATCACATGATCTTTATCATAACCCAATTTTTTATTTTTAATAAAGTTCAGCTGTTGGTAGATAATACCGGTACAGATTAACAAAATGAGGGAAGCGCTGAATTGAAAAATAACCAGGATTTTTTTGATGCCGCCCCTGCTTTCTGTTATCCGGTTGCCGGCTTTCAAGGTGGAGGCCGGCTTGAAAGATGAAAGATTTATGGCCGGGAATAAACCGCAAACCAGGCCGAAAATAAGCGAGATCCCTACGAGATCTATGGCCAGCCCAATATTCCGGTAGATACCATTAATATTGAAACCTGAAACGAGGGATAACAGGGGGCTGAAAAGTTCGATAAGGATTACAGCCAGGAATAATGCAATGAAGATCATGAAAATGGATTCGCCGAGAAACTGCATTAATATCTGGCTTCTGTATGCTCCAAGCACTTTTCTGATACCGGTTTCATGAGTACGGTCCAGGGAACCGGCGGTAGTAAGATTTATATAATTTATTCCAGCAATAATCAAAACCAGCAAGGCAACAGTGGAAAACAGGTAAATATATTTTATGTCATTATTCGGGGCTAATTCCATATTGTACGCCGATCTCAGGTGAATGTCGGTCAGCGGCTGGAGTTGTAACCTGTTTCCATAATCATTAGCTTCATCGGCTGGAAGATAATCGTATAAAAGTTTATTGATTTTACCGGTGACCGTTTGAGGCAATACGCCAGGGTACAATTTCATATAGGTATTAAATACCCAACTGCTTCCCAGGCCGATTTTTGAAATATCCCCCCAGGGATGACTTTTCATATTGACCAGTATATCGAAGTGAAAATGAGACTGGGTCGGAAGATCTTTAAATACGCCTGTAACTTCGAGAGGTATTTTGTCGGAGATCATTAATATTTTACCGACCGGATTTTCATCCCCGAAATATTTTTCGGCTGTTTTTTCTGTAATGACCGCTGCATTGGGTTTATCCAGAATGTTTACGGGATTTCCGATTAATAAAGGGAAAGAGAAAATCCGGAAGAAGCCCGGATCAGCGTAAATAATTTCATCATTGGTAAAAATCTTATTGCCATAAGCAACTTTTGTTTTCTCACCAATAAAACCGGCACGGAATATCCGTGTTGAATATTCGACATCCGCGATATTATCCAATAATTGTGTTTTACCTGCCGGAGAAATTGCCGCATAGCCGCTGCCGTCATTATTTTTTAATACCAGCCGGTAAATTCTTTTATAATCCTTATTGAATTTATCGTAGCTAAGCTCATTGAATACCCACGATAAAATAAGAAAGCTCACTGTAAGTCCCAGTGCAAGGCCCGTCGTATTAATTATGGCGTAAAGCTTATTTCGCCAGAGATTACGGAATGCTATTTTGAAGAAGTTTCTTAACATTTTTAAAAAATATAAGACAATGAAATAATAATTTTAATCCTTCCTATAAGAGTAACATCAAATAATTCATAACAACAAATTAAAAAATACACTTAAGCAATTTAAAAGCTCCAAATTTAATGCCACCGGCTTAATCCATTAAATTTCAACAGGTTAAAGTAAATAATGGAAAATTTATGTCGGATAATCCGACACCGGATGTTAAAAAAACGAACATTTCGGTCGGTCGTTTTATGCATGCCCTGGTCCCGCCTTTTAAGAAGGGGCTTCCTATTATCCCTGCCTTAAAAGGCAGGGCCGGAGTTACTCTCAAAATTGCTGTTTGAATTGCTGCGGGAAAATATTTTTTTCAACCACATAAATTCCGAATAAAGCCATCCCGATAAATGCGGCGACCGGAATAACTATGCATAATATTTTCATTATCCATTTGATCTTATATCGAAATAGAGAAATAATGATCAGGAGGTATAGAACTATTTCAAAGGATAAAAAAATATATATAAAGGCATGATCATTCCAGTGAAGAATGCCGGCCATCATTCTCTCGTCTGAAGGGAAATCGCCCTGGATATAAAGAATCATACGATCAAATGCTCCTATTACCGCTATTGGATAGAGCACCGAGAGGTTGCCTTTGCCAATATAAATTAATATCACACATATTGCAGAAATCAATAGGGGCAACAAAGGGCCTCCCAGGTAACCTAAAAATGTTTTTTCTCCTCCTTTTAATAGATAATCCATAGCATAGGACATCCCTGCAGGTGTGCCTGACAACCAATGACAGATCACGTGACCCAGTTCATGTACGGGCAGCAGGAAGAAACCGCCAAAGACAGAGGTAAGAATCAACCGGATCAGGTTGATTTTCTTGTTTTCCATAGCATGTTTATTTTTTGGCTAAAAATCCACTTTGTAAAATGGTCCCGATTTCGTTAAGTAAAAAATGAATATAATAAATCAGGGTCGAATAATAATACTTATTAATAATAATTTGATAACATTGGAATTGTATTTCATCGACTTCATTATATATTGTAGATCTTTCTTTTAAAAGGATCCGAAATTCAAATTAAAACAAAAAACCATGGGTCGCTTGGTACACTTTGAAATCCCATCCGATCACCCCGAAAAACTGACCTCCTTTTATAAGGAAATCTTCGGATGGAAATTCCAGAAATACGGGGAAATGGAATACTGGCTAGCCGAAACCGGCTCCAAAGACAAACCGGGCATTGACGGGGCAATCACGCAACGGAATAAAAATGTACCCTATTCCGTAAATACGATTGAGGTGGAGGATATACAACAAGCCATGAAATCCATTCCGCAACAGGGAGGACAGGTGCTCAGCGAAGTTATGGAAATCCCTTCGGTTGGTCATTTCATTTATTGCAAGGATCCGGAGGGGAATATTATCGGGGTTCTGGAACCTTTAATGTAAGTTCAATTCCACGCTTAAGGACAACACACTAATTATCTCACGCAGAGGAAAAATTATTTCGCGCAGAGGCGCAAAGGACGCAAAGTTCTTTTCTGTAGAAGACGCGAGGGGAGCAATTATATCGCGCAAAGGCGTAAAGGACGCAAAGTTCTTTTCTTGTGAAGACGCAAGGGAGGGAATTATTTCGCGCAAAGGCGCAAAGGACGCAAAGTTCTTTTCTTGTGAAGATGCAAGGGAGGGAATTATATCGCGCAGAGGCGCAAAGGACGCAAAGTTCTTTTCTTTAGAAGACGCAGGGGGGAGGAATTATATCGCGCAGAGGCGCAAAGGGCGCAAAGTTCTTTTCTTTAGAAGACGCAAAGGGGAAGAATTATTTCATGCAAAGACGCGAAGATCGCAAAGTATATTCACACAAGATTAAGTTTTTCGATTTCTTAAGAGATTTTTCCCGGTAAATTAATTATCAATAACCTCAATCTGGCGGGAGTAAATGCGATTTTTCACAGTAAAAAAGATATGTCCTTACCCTGGCTGCGAGGGATTTTATGAACTCCTTAAAAATATTTAATCGTAACCCTGGACAGGTCGGATATTAATAACTCGTTAAAAACACAAGCCTACAACCTTGGAGAGGGTGGATTTTATATGGCGTAAAATATCATTATGTCATTTTATCAAAATCCTGACATATCAGGATTTTTTGTCTTATATTACGGATTCAAAACACGCATTCAAATTTTCCGAATGAACCTAATATCATCAGTAAATAATATTAAAATTTGTAAAGCCACCCTCTGGTTTAAAGGGGCTTGATCGAATGGATGTGTAAAATAATTTGAACTCATAAATTTTTAAATCCGGATGAAGAAATTTGAATCCGAAGTCAGGTTAGCACGCGAAATGAGTATGATGGATGCCACGTTGATCGGTGTGGGGGCCATGATAGGGGCTGGCATATTCGTACTGATCGGGATTGCGGCAGGGGTAGCCGGCCCTGGCTTACTGCTTACCTTTATTTTAAACGGAATTATCGCCTTGTTCACGGCCATGTCGTATGCCGAATTAGGATCCTGTTACCACGATGCCGGCGGCGGGTACCTCTGGGTAAAGGAAGGGTTGCCTAAATGGAACGGCTTTTTGTCCGGCTGGATGAGCTGGTTTGCCCATTCAGTAGCTTGCAGCCTCTATGCCCTTGGTTTTGGGGCTTATTTCGAACACGTTTTAGCTGAGTTTTCATGGACTCTTCCGCATTGGGGATTTTTTTCACCCCAGAAAATCCTTGCCGCAGGGGCTGCCATCCTCTTTGCCTATGTGAATTTCAGAGGCGCTTCTGAAGCCGGTAAAATCGGGAACCTGGTTACTATTACTAAGATTATTATCCTGATGATTTTCATCGGTTTCGGTCTTGAACTGATTATCCGGAACGGTGATTGGCAAACTACTTTCAGCCCATTTTTGCCGAATGGTACAGGAGGAGTGTTTAAGGCCATGGGTCTTACATTCATTGCTTTCCAGGGCTTTGAAGTAATTGCGCAAAGCTCCGAGGAAATAAAGAATCCTAAAAAGAATATTCCTAGAGCCGTATTCCTGTCACTTGTGATCGTAGTTCCTATTTACCTCCTGGTTGCTTTTGTTGCATTGGGAACCGTTAAGCCTGAAGGAATGACACCCTGGAACTACTTGGCCCAGCAAAAAGAAATAGCGCTGGTAGGCGTGGCCCGGAGCTTTTTTGTCGGAGGCGGGGTAATGATATTGATCGGCGGATTGATCTCCACGATATCCGCACTTAACGCAACCGTATTTTCTTCCTCCCGTGTAGCCTTCGCCATGGGTAGAGACAGGAACTTCCCCGGCTTCTTCAGTAAAGTTCATCCCCAAAATTTTACGCCCCATTGGGCAATTTTAGTTTCCCTGATCATCATCGTTGTGATGGCCGTTTCCTTACCCATTGAAGACGTCGCCAGTGCCGCGGATATCATGTTCCTGTTGTTATTCCTGCAGGTCAACCTGGCAATGATCAGGTTACGGAAAAAAAGGGCAGACCTCGACCGTGGTTTTAAAGTGCCCCTGTTCCCGGTTTTATCGATTTTCGGCATTATCATGTTGCTGTTTCTTGCTGTTTACATGCTCAATTACAGCTTGGTTGCATGGATCGTCACCCTGATCTGGATCTCCATGGGTTTGGTAGTTTACCGTTTTTATTCCTCTAAAAGAGAAATTGAACACGTTCGAAAAGTTGCCGCCTTGGAGAGGATATCCAAGAAGGAATTCAGCATCCTCGTTTGCCTTTCTACCGGTAAAAAAATCGAAACCCTTACCAGCATCGCTTTTGCCATTGCCAGGAAACATAACGCACAGATTATCTTCCTTCATGTGATAGAATTGCTCGAAGACGAAAAACTGCAGATGGGATTGCGTGTTACCAATAAAGCGGATGCTCTGATGGAGCAGGCCCAGGATCTAGCCGATAAGGCCAATGTCCCGGCTTATTCCATCATTAAAATTTCACACCGGATTTCCCAGGGTATTATCGATACCGCCCTTGAAGAAAATTGCAACTTTATCATCACCGGAAGGAATAAAAAGAACACTTTCTTTGAACGGTTTTTCTCCACTGTTATCGATTCGGTCTTACAAAAGTCTCCCAGTGAAGTGGCCATCGTGCACGGTGAATTTAACCCTACAGAAATTCATAAGATCCTGATCCCCTTCGGCGGTGATATCCATACCCAATTGGCAGCTGAAATCGCCCCGGCTCTGAAAGAATATTTCAATGCCGAAATCAAGATCGCCATTGTGTTCGGCCCGAAAACTCCCGATTACAACAAAGAAAACAAAATACAAAAGATCCATAAAGTTCTTGAAGATAATCGTCTGCAGGCCGAAGTGATGATCATTTCCGATTCGGACATTCTAAGGGGAATCATAGACAAATCGAAAGAGGCCGACTTGATGGTAATGGGCGGAAGAACGGGTGATTTTCTGGAATTACTTTTCGCTAAATCCCTGGTTCGGGAGATTACAGAAAATGCCTTTTGCCCGGTGATGTGGGTCAAGGAATACGAAGATAGAAAATCTTTTATAGCGTCATTATTTAAAAAATCAAAAACAATAACGGAGGAAACTTATGGAAAATAGAATTCAGGAACAGTTAGTGACTGTTGCGGATAACATCTTCTCCTACATCCCGGATTTCCTGGCAGGATTATTACTGATCATCCTCGGATGGATCGTTGGATGGTTCATTAAACGCCTGATCGTACAGGTTTCCATTATCCTAAAGCTGGACCGATTGATGAAGAATTCACAGTGGGAGGCTGACATCTCAAAGGCGGATGTCCGCTATGGAATTTATAATTTTCTGGGCAATATAGGCTTTGCCATAGTTTTTATTATTTTCTTCGATAATGCTCTTATTACCTGGAAATTAAAAATTCTTTCAAACTTGCTTAGCAATGCCATTCTTTATCTCCCTAAGATCATTATTGCCATTGTGATCTTCGGTACAGGCTGGATATTGACGAACTGGGCACAAACCTCCCTGCTCAGAGCCCTGCACAGGGAAAATGTGCCTCGGGCTTCCCTGATCGCCCGATTTGCCAAGATCATGCTTATGTTTTTCTTTTCTGCCATGGCCCTGGTTGAGCTCGATATCGCCAGGGAAGTGGTATTGATCGGCTTCGTAACCATTTTCGTTACCCTCGGGGCCATTTCCGTGATCATTACGGCAAAAGGTGGAAAAGCATTCCTGACAAAGATTGAAGAATCATTCAAAGGTGAAAATTAAGCAGGAAGATTTCTGCACTCTTCATGTTCTCGATCAAAAGGATCTTTGATGCAGCCACCGAAAGTAACCGAAATGCCATCCTGCAGGTGCAGTCTATTTTGCGCTCCCAGTTTCCCGCCATAAAGGAAGAAGAAGTCGGGGGTATCATTCAAAAGCTCGAAAACCCTTTAAAATCAAGGTTCAGGACCATATTGTATACAGCGGAAAAGAAAAATAAATCCGAGGTGGCAGGATTTGCCCTGATGCATCATTACCCGGACCTGAATTTTTGTTTCCTTGATTATATTTCCGCTGCAATGGGGAAAACCGGAAGAGGCCTGGGAGGCATCCTGTATGAGAGGATCCGTGAGGAAGCGAAATTATTGAAATCAACAGGCATTTTTTTTGAATGTCTTCCCGATGATCCTGCCCTTTCCCCGAATCCGCAAATCCGGAAACAGAATATCTCAAGATTAAAATTTTATGAACGGTATGGCGCAAGACCTATTATACATACATTATATGAAACGCCGCTACGGGAAGGAGGAACCGATCCTCCTTACCTGGTTTTCGATAACCTGGATACCCATAAATTTCCAACCGGAAAGGCAACGCAGGAAATTGTAAACGCGATCCTTACACGCAAATACGGAAACCTTTGCCCCCCGGAATATATCCGCAAGGTGGTTCATTCCTTCACCGATCCTGTCATTCAGCTCCGAAGCCCGAAATATACCAATCGTGTTCCTTCGGTGGAGATTTCAACGGATATTCCCGAAGGATATAAAATTCATCTTTATGTAAATGAACAACATGCCATTCACCATATCCGGGAAAGAGGATATTTTGAATCGCCGGTCAGGATCAAATCAATACTGGGGGCGATTGAGGCGACCAATCTCTTTTTAAGACGGAAGCCGAAGGTCTATACAAATAATTATATCTACGATGTTCATGACCGGTCCTACATTGAGTATTTCAGGCAAGTTTGTAAAAACCTTCCTCCCGACCAGCCGGTATATCCCTATGTTTTCCCGATCCGGAACGCCCATCGCCAGCCCCGGGTGCTTTCCGTGAGGGCTGGTTATTATTGTTTCGATACCTTTACCCCGTTAACCCGTAATGCCTGGGAGGCGGCCCGGGGAGCGGTTCATTGCGCCCTGTCCGGGGCCGATTCCCTTTTATCGGGAACGCGACTGGCTTACGCACTCGTCAGGCCTCCCGGTCATCATGCGGAAAGAAAAATGTTCGGAGGATTTTGCTATTTCAATTCCAATGCTATTGCCGCTAATTACCTGAGCCGTTTCGGTAAGGTGGCCATCCTGGATATCGATTATCATCATGGAAATGGTCAGCAGGATATTTTTTATTCAAGAAACGACGTGCTCACGGTTTCCATTCACGGTCATCCCAATGTTGCCTATCCTTATTTTTCAGGATTCCAGAATGAAAAAGGGGAAGGTAAGGGGGAAGGGTTTAATTTTAATTACCCGCTACCCGACGGTATTACGGGTATAAAATACCGGGAAACCCTGCTTAAGGCGCTAAATGTAATTAAAAGGTTTCGCCCGAAATTCACGGTTATCGCCTTCGGACTCGATCCCGCAAAAAATGATCCCACCGGCTCATGGCTTTTGACGGCAGATGATTTTTATCAAAATGGAATATTGATCGGTCAGCTGACTGCCCCCATTCTGGTGGTACAGGAAGGAGGATATGACAACCGGGTTATCGGTTCAAATGCGCGCCAGTTTTTTAAGGGATTATGGCAAAGTCACTATAAGAACCTGGGGCTTGAGATATAAAGTATTACAAAATCGGGAATCGAATATCGCATGTCAGATATTGCCGATCATCCGGAACAATTTTAGACTAAAAAACCCGATGGTGATTTTCGTATCGCGATAATCGACATGTGATTTGCGAATGGAATGTGGGAAAGGTTGTAAAAGATTGTAAAAGATTGATAATTCATTCAAGGGAACAACTTCCCGTTACCGCTTACCGGTTTTGCCCGGATTATTTTATCACTCAATCACCGGATTAACTTGATTAACCCAATCCTCCAATTGACCCAATTAACCTAATTAACCTAATTAACTCAATTAACCAATTTAATATTTCCCTCATTATTTGTTAAGAAAACCCGCCAGGTCTAATTTTATCGTAACAAAGGAATCTTTTTACTATTAAACGAATTAACATGAAAAAAGCAGCAATCCTATTTCTGCCGGCTGTATTTTTTATTTTTTTGAAAGTCTCTGCTCAGGATAACACCCAGGATGCCAAAATGAAATCATTCATTGATAACCTGATGAGCAAAATGACCGTCAAGGAAAAAATAGGTCAGTTGAATCTGATTACGTCGGGAGGCTATAGCCCTACAGGCCCGGTGATCACTAAAAATGTAGAGAGTAAAATTGATTCAGGAGAGGTTGGAGGAGTATTTAATCTCTATACTCCCCAATCTGTAAAGGCTGCCCAGGACAGGGCTGTCAATAACACCCGGTTACATATTCCCCTGATCTTCGGTCTTGATGTTATTCACGGATTTAAAACCATTTTCCCCATTCCATTGGCTTTATCCTGCACATGGGACATGGGGTTGATTGAAAAGAGTGCGCGTATTGCCGCCACGGAAGCTTCTGCCGACGGAGTGAACTGGACCTTTTCCCCAATGGTTGACATTGCCCGCGATCCCCGCTGGGGCAGGATTGCCGAAGGAGCCGGTGAAGATCCTTACCTCGGTTCAATGGTGGCACAGGCCATGGTGAAAGGCTACCAGGGAAATGACCTGAGCAGTAACAATACATTGATGGCTTGTGTAAAGCATTTTGCCCTATATGGCGGCGCGGAAGCCGGAAGGGATTACAACTCAGTTGACATGAGCCGGATCAGGATGTATAATTATTATCTTCCTCCCTATAAAGCAGCGATCGATGCCGGTGCCGGTAGTGTAATGACATCTTTCAACGTTATTGATATGGTTCCGTCAACCGGAAATAAATGGTTATTGACCACACTGCTCAGGGACCAATGGAAATTTAATGGACTGGTAGTTTCCGATTATACTTCGGTGAATGAGATGAGCAACCATGGCCTCGGCGATTTAAAGACCGTTTCAGCGCTTGCCCTGAATGCCGGCCTCGATTTTGATATGGTAGGAGAAGGATTTCTCAACACGCTCGGCCAGTCATTAAAAGACGGAATGGTAACTGAAAAGGAAATTGATTTTGCCTGCCGGAAGGTACTCGAAGCAAAATATAAGCTTGGCCTCTTCTCCGACCCTTACCATTATATCGATGATAGCAGACCTGCGAAGTTCATTAGGACACAGGATAACCTGGATGCTGCAAGGGAAATCGCTGCTCATTCCTGCGTATTATTGAAAAATGAAAATCAGGTATTGCCGCTGAAGAAAAGCGGAACCATCGCACTCATCGGCCCATTGGCTGATGATGAAAATGATATGTATGGCGCATGGGTAGTGGCGGGCTTTGGTCAGAAAATAATTCCGGTTTTAGATGGCATGAAGAATGTTGGCGGGAGTGCTGTAAATGTTGTTTATGCAAAGGGAGCCAATATCACTGACGATTCCCTTTTTGCTGCCCGTTCCGGCTTATATGGTTTTGGCGGTAGAAACAGATCCACCGATAACCGCACTCCTGACGAGTTACTGCAGGAAGCCCTTACCACCGCAGCAAAGGCGGATGTAATTGTTGCCGTATTAGGCGAATCAGCCGGAATGTCCGGCGAGGCGGCCAGCCGGAGTGATATTGGAATTCCGGAAAGCCAGGAAAATTTATTGAAGGCGCTTGTCAAGACCGGAAAGCCGGTAGTTCTTGTACTTGTAAACGGCCGCCCCCTTACACTGGATTGGGAAGATGCCCATTGCAATGCAATTCTTGAATCCTGGGCCGGTGGCACCGAAGCGGGAAATGCTATCGCCGATGTTCTATTCGGAAATTATAACCCTTCTGGAAAACTAACCACCACTTTCCCCAGAAGTGTTGGTCAGATCCCATTATATTATAACCATGAACCAACCGGACGTCCCGCTACCCCGGGAAATAAATTCTCTTCAAAATATCTTGATATTTCCAATGAACCTTTATATCCTTTTGGTTACGGCTTAAGCTACACTACCTTTTCCTACGGCGATGTTTCAGTGAATAAAAAGAAGCTCAGCGGAGATGACCTGCTGAAGGCTTCCGTAACGGTGACCAACACCGGCAAATATGCAGGTGAAGAAACCGTTGAAATGTATATTTCCGACCCTGTGGCCAGTATTTCAAGAAGCGTGGAAGACCTGAAAGGATTCCAGAAGGTACTTCTGCAACCGGGCGAAAGCAAGGAAGTGACCTTTAATATCACAACCGATCAGTTGAAATTTTACAACAGTAACCTGGTTTATGACTGGGAACCCGGAGTTTTTATTGTACGCATCGGCCCGGATTCCGAAAATGTAAAATCCGCGACCGTTACATGGACAAAATGATTCGCTGTTTATAGCCTGATTGATTTTTAAATTTATTGATTTCCCTTACTAAGTAATATGATGAACTATTCAAAGAGAATAATTTTCTTGTCGGGACTGGGAGGCCTATTCTTTTTTCTTATGGTATCCTGTAATACAGCGAAAGAAGGTAATGCGATGAATACTACCCTAACGGACACGGTAAAGATCGAACCCGGCTTAATTTCTGGTTTAAAAACTTCGGATGGCGTAGTCCATATTTATAAAGGTATTCCATTCGCCGCTCCACCGGTTGGAGACTTGCGCTGGAAAGCGCCACAACCTGTGAAGGCCTGGGACGGAATTAAAAAATGTGATAAATTTTCTGCCAGCGCCATACAGACCGACCCGGTTCCTTTTGGCGTATATACCGAAGAATTCCTCGCGCCAAGATCTCCGTTAAGCGAAGATTGTTTATATCTTAATGTCTGGACTGCGGCCAAATCCAATACAGAACGGAGACCGGTGATAGTTTGGATCCATGGAGGAGGATTTGTTTCCGGATCAGGATCCGTGCCTATATACAACGGTGAATCCATGGCCCGTAAAGGGATCGTATTCGTTACTATCAACTACCGTCTGGGGATTTTCGGGTTTTTTGCTCACCCGGAATTAACGGCCGAATCGGAACATCATGCATCGGGAAATTACGGTCTGCTCGACCAGGTGGCGGCTTTACAATGGGTTAAGAATAATATTGCTTCTTTCGGAGGAGATCCCGGTAATGTGACCATTGACGGACAATCGGCCGGATCCATGAGTGTCAATTGCCTCGTTGCTTCACCCCTGGCAAAAGATTTGTTTCAGCATGCCATCGCAGAAAGCGGTGCCAGCATACTCCCCGGCATGCTCGGCCTTGTGAATCTTAAAGAGGCTGAACAAAAAGGAGTTCAGTTTGCCGAATCCATGAAAGCGACTTCCCTTGCCGATCTGCGAAACCTGCCCGATTCGATACTGGTAAAGAAGACCGGTATGTTCCGTTCCCCGATCATTGACGGTTACTTTCTTCCTGAATCAATTGCAGATATCTATAAGGCAGGACATCAAAATGACGTTCCGGTGATTACGGGCTGGAACCTTGACGACGGTTTTATCATGGGACCGGTTCAAAAGGCTTCAGCATATAAAATCAGGGCTGAGAAACAATATGGTAAGGAGGCAGGAACTTTTCTGAAATTATATCCTGCAAAATCGGATGCAGAAGTGGCCGCTTCCCAGCAGGCTTTTGCCCGTGACAATATGTTCGGAATACAGGGATATGCCTGGGCAAATGCACAGGTGGAAACCGGGAAATCGCCGATTTATTTATATTTCTTTACCAGAAAGCTCCCTGCAACACCGGAATATGAAAAATATGGTGCCTTTCATTCAGGAGAGATTGTATATGCCCTGGATAATCTTCCCTTCCTGCATCGCCCCTGGGAACATGTGGATTACGATCTTGCAGAACTTATGTCGTCGTATTGGGTAAATTTTGCCAAAACCGGGAATCCTAATGGCGATAAGCTGCCAGACTGGCCGGCATATAATAAAAAGGATTCGCCCTGTATGATTATTGGCGTACAATCGGGATCTGCAAAATTACCGGATAAGAATAACCTCGATTTTCTTATGAAGGACAGGAAGTAATTTTACGGAAATTTTTCAAATTTTAAAACTCTGAATTTTTGATATATAATTTATTAAAATTTTAATACTATGGAAAGGCATTATTCTGCCCTGAAAGTGATAATAACAATTGCAGGGATCTTACTCACCTTATTATTCGGTTGTACCCAAAACGGGAGCAAGGAAACTACCCATTTCAGGGATCTGAATAAAAACGGAAAGCTGGACATTTATGAAGACACTACCCAATCCATCGATGCAAGAGTGAATGACTTGCTTGGCCAGATGACACTCGAAGAAAAAGCAGGAGAAATGTTTATTAACGGGGTAAGGGTTAATGAAGACGGTTCTATTAAGAATGAACCAGGTAAAGGAATGTTTGCTTTTGCCGGACAGGCTGTTCCCCTGATCAGGGATAAGAAAATGAATCACTTCAATTTATGGGCGGTACCCGGCACCCTGGCATTAGCCACGTGGTATAATAATATTCAGCAATACGCCCAGGACAGCACCCGTCTGGGAATCCCGATAACCGTAGCATCCGATCCCCGAAATGCTTTTTCGAATAATATTTTTGCCATGGCGCATAACGATTTTTCCCAGTGGCCGGAAGAGATCGGTTTTGCCGCTATCGGGGATACCGCTTTGATGCGGGAGCATGCCAACGTAGCACGACAGGAATACCTTGCGGTCGGTATCCGGGAAGCCTTACATCCCCAGATCGGACCTACCACGGAACCTCGTTGGCCGCGGATTGCCGGAAGCTTTGGCGAAGATGCCAACCTTTCCGCCAAATTAACCAGGGCCTATATTCTCGGTTTTCAGGGCGAGAAACTCGGACCGAACAGCGTTGCCTGTATGACCAAACATTTCCCAGGCGGCGGACCTCAGAAAGATGGCCTCGACCCTCATTTCCCTTTCCAAAAGGGTCAGGTATATCCGGGAAATAATTTCAGGTATCATCTGATTCCCTTTAAAGCGGCAATTGCCGTACATACGGCTGCCATTATGCCTTACTATGGGGTTCCTATGAATATTACCAGCGAAAATGTAGCAATGAGTTTCAATAAGGATATCATTACCGGGTGGCTCAGGGATTCTCTGCATTATGACGGCGTGGTATGTACTGACTGGGGCTTAATTAATGATTCCAAAATGGGTAATGTGGTATGGCCTGCCCGGGCCTGGGGTGTGGAAAATCTTACACCTGAAGAAAGGATACTGAAGGCCATCAATGCCGGCGTTGACCAATTCGGCGGCGAAAATTGTCCGGAACTTTTAGTGGACCTCGTGAAACAAGGCAAGGTATCGGAAGAAAGAATTAATGAATCGGTCAGGCGTTTACTCAGGGTAAAATTTGAACTGGGCTTATTCGACAATCCCTTTATTGATGTCTCCAAAGCAACGATGATTGTTGGGAACGAGGAATTTAAAAAAGAAGCAGAAGCTGCTCAGCGGAGGGCAATCACATTGCTTAAAAACGCCACGATAAAAAATAAGAAAGTGTTGCCGCTTGAAAGGAATAAATTGAAAATTTATGTTCAGAACATTAATCCTGAAGTTGCCTCCCACTATGGCCAGGTTGTCAAGACTCCAAAGGAAGCCGATGTCGCCATAATCCGTTTGAGTACCCCTTGGTACCCTGTAAAATCCGATATCCCCATGGCGGCCATGTTCCATCATGGCGACCTTGATTTTAAGGGCACCAGGAAGGACAGCATTCTTCAGCTGTTGAATGCCGTGCCGACCATCGTGGATATTTACCTCGACCGGCCGGCGGTAATTCCGGAAATCAGCCAGAAAGCAAAAGGATTGCTGGCGGATTTCGGGGCCAGTGATGCTGCCGTTCTGGACGATATTTTCGGTGTGGCAAAACCGGGGGGGAAGCTGCCTTTTGAAATGCCTTCTTCCATGCAGGCTGTCCGCGATCAGAAAGAAGATGTGCCGTACGATTCTAAAAATCCTTTATATAAATTCGGATATGGATTGAGCTATTAACTTAATATTAATACAAGTCTCCCCGGGCATGCCCGGAATATATCAAAAAGACGATGAGAGATCATCGTCTTTTTGATTATAATACTTGACCTGTAATTCTAATTTAAAATTGAATTTTTGATCCGCCTTAGCGTTCCGCTTCAACGGACAAGAAGGCGGTGGTATAATTCCCCGGAACTCTGCTTCGGAAATTTGGATCCAGGGCTTGCCCCGGAGTTTAATTTTGATAACCACAGACACAGCCCGTGGTACGACCGAAACCTCCGTCCAACCCTGAAGGGTAGAATAGATCAGTATATAGGGTATAGTTTCCTCCTCTGACCTACCACAGAAATTTATTACCGAGAGGTTCCTTGACAGAATGCCTCCAGGATTATGCCAGCTCAACATAACCGGGTTCTTAAACGCCTCTTTCCCGAAAAAAATTATTATATTGTTTTTCAGAAGCGACAAAATTTTTTAGACATGAAGACATCGAATAAAAATACCCTCAATAAAAAAACCGGAGGCCGGGTTGCTATCAGGAAACAATCCTTAAATTCAGCAGCAGATAAATTTAATAAGGAAGAAACATCCCCGGCAAAAAAAACAAAAAAAAGTGAAAATAAAGATGCAGTAAAATCAGGCACACTAACTTCACTTCAATCAAAAGAAATAGAACCGGAAAAGGGCCTGAAAAAGCCTCAAAAAAAGAAACTCCATTATAACCGGGAAATAAAAAATCTTCAGCTTGAACTGGTAAAACTGCAGGAATGGGTAAAGAAGGAAAAAACAAAGGTGGTGGTACTCTTTGAAGGCCGTGATGCCGCCGGAAAAGGAGGAGTGATCAAACGTATAACTGAAATGCTAAACCCCAGGGTTTGCCGGGTCGTTGCCCTGGGTGTCCCCACGGAAAGAGAAAAAACGCAATGGTATTTTCAACGGTATGTGCAGCATCTCCCGGCAGGAGGGGAGATCGTATTGTTCGACCGGAGCTGGTATAACCGCGCAGGAGTCGAACATGTCATGGGCTTTTGTACCGAAGACGAATACAATGACTTTTTACGTTCATGCCCTGAGTTTGAACAGATGTTGATCCGGTCGGGAATTATCCTGATCAAGTACTGGTTTTCCATCAGCGACGAAGAACAGGAAAAAAGATTTCGTGAAAGAATTAATAACCCGGCCAAACGCTGGAAATTCAGCCCCATGGACATGGTGTCCCGCAAGAACTGGGTGAAATATAGTATGGCGAAAGATGAGATGTTCAAATATACCGACACGCGCCAGTGTCCCTGGTTTGTCGTGGAAGGCGATAAAAAGAAAAAGGCAAGGCTGAATTGTATTGCTCACCTCCTTTCAAAAATCCCCTATCAGTTTGAACCGGAACCCCCGATTAAACTTCCCAGGCTTGTTCGCGATAATTCTTATAAAAGATCACCCTGGAATGAACAAACTTTCGTGCCGGAGATTTATTGATATAAAGGATCGGATCTTATTCTTTTGAACAACTTTGAACCGTTTCTTTGAGGAATTCAAAATTTTCACGACCGTAAAAATAGTTACATACCTTTCCTTCCTTATCCAGTATTATCGTAAAGGGCTTATATTCCCCCGGGTCGATCCAGGATTTTCCATTGCTGGCGCCCATGAGAATTTGATCGGATTGATCACGAAGGGATTCCCGGATTAAAGCAACAGGGTCGTTCGTCAACGCAATGATTTTGATATTCCCTTTTTCAATTTCCGCCAACGAGTCCAGGTCATTCAATTCGTCTTTACAGGATTTGCATTGCGTACTCACAAAACTCAGCACTATTACCCTACCCTTGAAATCACTTAATTTATGCAATTGCATAGCCGATGCATCAATAAACTCTATTTCCGGAGCCTTCTTTCCTATTGTGCTTTTAACCAAAGCCATCGAATGGGTAAAAGACCGGAGCGATGCATCAAAGAGAAATGTCACGAAAGTGAGAAGAGATAAAAATACAAGGGATGTCAATACCACGGATATTTTCAGCCACCTGGTTTTAACAAAGCTGATGAATATATAAATCAAGGCGACCGCCAGCAGAAAGCCTGTAATTATAGCCGCGTTTCCCCAGCCATCAATCCCGGTAGCATGATGTTCAATAAACCTGATCAGTATGTCCCTTCCACTTCCCATGAGCTGCACATTTAGTTGTCAATAATTCCACGGTATGGAAATACCTTTTTCACTCTCTTATTAACAACTTTCCGGTCAGGTGATGTGAAAATAAATCAATCTGCGGCAGGCTTCATACTCACTAATATAAACGATTTTAATCAGGCTTAGTTCGTCCGGAAATTATTTATTCTGTCCG
Organism: uncultured Roseivirgaceae bacterium; assembly: GCA_964395765.1. Taxonomy (GTDB): domain Bacteria; phylum Bacteroidota; class Bacteroidia; order Cytophagales; family Cyclobacteriaceae; genus DATDPY01. The sequence continues at coordinate 17,883 of CAYNCU010000012.1, forward strand.
AATGAGAATATATAATTTGCAGAACCATTACCCTGCTGAGCAGGCATCAATTTTTAGGGGATCCTATGGTTTTAAATTCATTAAATTCCTATATTACTTCGTCTTATCAATTTTTCAATTAATAACTGATCTGCTATGAAAAAAATAAGTTTAATGCTATTGTTATGTTTTCCATTGCTTGTCAACGGGCAAGTAGTTGGAAATTTTAATGTTGACAGTATCAATATATCTTTTAAAAAGTTTGTATTGGACAACGGCCTAACCCTGATCGTACATGAAGATCACAAAGCCCCGATTGTTGCAGTAAATATCTGGTATCATGTAGGTTCAAAAAATGAAAAGCCGGGGAAAACCGGATTCGCTCACCTTTTTGAGCATCTTATGTTCAATGGAAGTGAGAATTTCAATACCGACTATTTTAAGGCGCTGGAGGCGATAGGAGCTACCGACCTGAACGGTACTACGAATAATGACAGGACCAATTATTTCCAGACGGTTCCGGATGCGGGATTGGATCAGGTCTTATGGCTTGAATCCGACCGGATGGGACATTTGCTAGGTGTACTGGATACGGCTCGCCTGAATGAACAAAGAGGCGTTGTGGAAAATGAAAAACGCCAGGGAGAAAACAGGCCTTACGGCCGGGAAGATGAACTGGCCACCAAAGCCATATTCCCTGTCGGACATCCTTACGACCACACCGTGATAGGATCGATGAACGACCTGGATGCCGCCACCTTATCCGATGTCAAGGAGTGGTTTAAAACCTATTATGGTCCCAATAATGCCATCCTTTCCATTGCAGGCGATATAACACCTGAAGTGGCTTATGAAAAAGTAAATAAATATTTCGGAAATATTCCTGCCGGTCCTACCTTGTCAAGGTTTAATGTAGATCTGCCGGTAATCAACGGGGAAATAAGAGAATCCTATCAGGACCGCATTACCGAGGCCCGGATTATGATGAACTGGATAGCGCCTGCCTGGGGAACAAAGGATGCAAGTTTGCTTGATTTGGTCAGTTCGATTCTTACTGACGGGAAAAGCTCAAGGCTTTATAAAAAACTGGTTTATGAAGATCAGACCGCCGGTTATGTTTATTCCTATAACGAAACCAGGGAAATTGCCGGGATCTTTGATGTAACGGCAAACGTAAAGCCCGGCGAGGATTTTACATCCGTTGAAAAAACAATTGATGATATACTCAGCGATTTTCTGGCTAAAGGCCCGACCCAGGAAGAACTTGAACGTGCCAAATCGGCTTACATCGCAAGCTTTATTAAAAGACTTGAACGGATCGGTGGTTTCGGCGGATCTTCCGATGTATTGGCGGAGTCCATGGTATATGGAAATGATCCCGCCTTTTATAAAAAAACTTTAAAATTTATTGCCAACGCGACAACTTCCGAAGTGCATGATGCGGCCGAAAAATACCTGGATGCCGGCAAATATGTCTTAATTGCGACTCCCTTCCCGCAATTCGAAGTAACAGGAAAGGAAGCGGACAGAAGTGCATTACCTGCCCTTGGTTCACAACCCGCTTCTTCATTTCCCGCTGTCCAGACCGCAACCTTGAAAAACGGTTTAAAAATTGTGCTTGCTTCCAGGAAAAATGTTCCGACTGCCTCCGTAAGCCTGATGGTGGATGCCGGCTATGCTTCCGATCAGTTTGCCAGACCGGGTCTCGCAAGCCTGGCCATGAATTTGCTGGATGAAGGTACTAAAACAAAAACCTCATTGCAGATCAGCGATTTGCTCGAATCCCTCGGCAGTAATATCAATACTTATTGTGATTTGGACGAATCCTATGTCAGGATGAGTACATTGAAACCTTCCTTTGATCAATCCCTTGGAATTTTTGCCGATATCGTGCTCAATCCTGCTTTTGCTCAAAAGGAATTTGAAAGGATACAAAAGGAACAGATCAACGATATCAAAAGGGAACGGACTGAACCGATTGGAATGGTATTAAGAGTATTTCCGAAATTTCTTTACGGTCCGGGACATGCCTATAATCAACCGTTAACCGGGAATGGCTATGAAGATGATGTGGCAAAATTTACCAGGGATGATGTTCTTAAATTTTATGATACGTGGATTAAACCCAATAATTCCACCCTCATTGTAGTCGGCGATTTTGATATGAAGGATCTTCAATCAAGAGTCGAAAAATTATTCGGTGACTGGAAAGGGGGAACGGTTCCACAAAAAAACCTCGCCACGGTTCCCCCGGCGGCAGGAAATATTTTATACCTGTTGGACAGACCGGAATCACAGCAATCGATCATCATCGGCGGTTACCTGACCGATCCGTATAATAAAATACCGCAGATTGCCTCCCAATCGCTTATGAATGTTTTCGGCGGTGATTTTGTGTCCCGGATTAATATGAATCTCCGCGAAGACAAACATTGGTCTTATGGCGCCTCTGCCTTTATCTGGGCGGCTAAGGGACAACAGATGCTGCTTGCCTATGCGCCTGTTCAATCGGATAAAACGAAACAATCCATCCTGGAATTAACAAAGGAATTCAATTCAATTATTTCCAATAAACCGGTCATGGAACAGGAATATACAAGGAATAAAAATAATGTGGTTATGCAGCTTCCCGGACGATGGGAAACCAATTCGTCGGTATGTTCATCGCTGAATACCATGTTCAAGTACGGCCTCCCGATGGATTATTATCAAACTTATGATCAGAATGTAAGAAACCTGAAGCTCGATGATATACGGAAATTAACCAGTCGTATTATTGAGCCTAAAAAACTCGAGTGGTTTGTGGTCGGTGATAAAAACAAAATCCTTGATGATCTGAAAACAGTGGGATTCAGTAAGATTATTTTGGTGGATGCTGACGGTAATCCCATACAGCCGACAGGTACCATAAAACCGGAAGGGAAATAGGAATATTATCTATTAAATTAATAACCATTAACTGAAAAGCCCGGAAAGTTATTGCCGGGCTTTTTTTTATTTAGTTTCTGAAACCCCGGCGTTAAAAAATTATTTCAAAATATTCCCATTCATAAAATACTTGATATGTTTCCTTTATATTTGAAGTTTACATTTTGAACCCGGACTATTATTTTCTGACTTCAAATAGTGAATAAGTGAGCGGCAATAAAGAAGCTTGGGGTACGCGTATAGGTCTTATCCTGGCCATGGCGGGCAATGCAGTAGGCTTGGGAAATTTTCTCCGTTTCCCGATGCAGGCGGTACAAAATGGAGGAGGTGCCTTTATCATCCCGTATATCGTATGTTTTTTATTGATGGGAATTCCATTACTCTGGATTGAATGGTCAATCGGAAGATTCGGGGGAAGAAAAAATAATCACGCCACCCCGTTTATGCTCAATGAAATCGGCAAAAAACCATTCTGGAAATATTTCGGCGTTTTCGGGATATTCACCAATGTTGCTGTTGCTGCCTATTATTGTTATATAGAATCATGGACGCTGGCTTATATCTACCATTCCTTTGCCCAGACCTTCAGCGGCATGGACCAGGGCCAGGTAGCCACATTTTTCCGACACTATATTGACCTGGGTTATTCAACCACCGGGATTCCATACGAAGGGATCGTGTTTTTCGTTCTTTGCGTCACCCTGAATGCCTATATTCTTTCGAGAGGTTTAAAAGGAGGAGTTGAGAAAGCAGCATTGATCGGTATGCCCCTGCTCATCTTTTTCGGTGTTTTCCTGGCTATCCGTGGATTGACCCTCGGTTCCTCGGGGGCGCCCGCAGGGTGTGAAGATTGCAATGCATTTATCGGGTTGAATTACCTTTGGCGACCGGAGTTTCATAGCCTGACCGATCCCAAGGTCTGGCTGGCAGCCGCAGGCCAGATATTTTTTACGCTGTCCGTAGGAATGGGTACCATTCATTGCTATGCCTCTTATGTACGATCAAAAGATGATATTGCACTCAATGCCATGTCGGCCGGCTGGATGAACAGTTTTGTGGAAGTAGTACTTGGCGCATCGATCGTAATTCCAATCTCCGTAGGGTACCTCGGCCTTGATTGGGTCAAGGAAAATGCAGGTTTTAATATGGCATTCCAGACTATGCCGTATCTTTTCCAGCAATGGGGCCACATTCTTTCCACGTTCGCGGGAGTAGCGTGGTTCGGCTTATTATTCTTTGCGGGAATTACCTCTTCTCTTGCTTTCGGCACTCCCTGGATGAGTTTCCTGGAAGATGAATTCAACTGGTCCAGAAGGGGCGGGGCATGGTCGTTCGGCGCTGTTGTTTTACTTGCGGGATTACCGACAGTTGTGTTCTATAACCAGGGCGTATTTGCTGAATATGATTATTGGGGCGGAACTGTAGTGCTGGTCATATTTGCCCTGGCGGAAAGCCTGCTTTATTTCCGGTGGGGTCAGACCATTGGCTGGAATGAATTGAATCAGGGTGCGGATATCCGTGTCCCATATACATTCAAATATATTATGCGGTTTATAACGCCCCTTTTCCTGTTGTTTGTATTTTTTACTTCTCTCCTGACACCGATACATAACGACTGGTATGCCGCTTTCAGAAACCTTCGTGAAAATAAAACCTGGGTACTGGATGAGAACAGCATCATCGGCAAAATTTATGATAAGGGGATCATCGCCAACCGAAAATATTTTACCCACCAATTTGAATCGGATGTAAACGGACAGGTTATGAAAATCGAGGAACCGCCTCGACGGAAAAAGACGATAATTATCGGTGACAGTATTACCTGGTTTTACGATAATTTGGGGCATTTACGAAGATTGCCGGCTACACTGGTAAAATCGGAAACTGCCGGGGCATTTGATTCCCTTACGGAAATTCAAACCTACAAACTCCCTTACCGGGCAATTATGGATGTAAATGAAGGGGATAAAGTAAAGATCAGGTCAAAATTGGCCCACGGAGTTCTGTTTATAAATAAAATATTTTATATTGATATGGCAAAATTGTTCCTTTCCCTTGTATTCATAGGCATAGCCGTAATTGTTTACCTGGCCTCAAGAAGAAGGGGATTAAAATATTAATTATTATGTCCGCAAGTGCAATAATAACAATGGTATTGGTTCAGTTGACGGTTACAGTCGTCACCATATATTTTTTTATAAAGGTATGGAGAACGCCGCCTAAACCTGATTCTGACAAGGATGAAAATATTCCTTAGCATATAATAAACTTTTTCAATCATGTTTAACCAGCTAAAAAAATACCTTATCATGCTTTTTGGCATTTCGACCGTAGAAGCCAATGGCATAATAATATTATTTGTTATCCTGGGAATGATCATTCTTTCTTCCCTGATCGCCCTTAAATTTCATGATACGGAGTACGCATCCTTTAATGCCGATCAACGAATACTTGACAGTATGATAAATGTTATTCGCGCTGATACGGCAAATACGGCAAGTGCCCTCATCCCATCGAAGCCTGTGCGACATTTTCATTTATTCCGGTTTGACCCTAATCTGACCGGGGAAAATCAACTGGACAGCCTTGGCATTCCACATTGGCTTTCCGATAGAATTATTAAGTACAGGAATGCAGGAGGAAAATTTACCATTAAAAGCGACCTTAATAAAATATACGGAATGTCACCGGACCTTTACCGGAGATTAAAAAATTTTATTGCACTACCGGACAGTATGATTCATGATCTACCGCAACCGGTTATACGACCCGGTAATCCAAAACGGAATGCAGCTCACGAAAAATTCGATCTGAACCTGGCAGATTCCCTGCAATTGATAAATATTAAAGGCATTGGCCCGGCGCTGGCAGGCAGAATCCTGAAATACAGGAATTTATTAGGCGGCTATATATCCGTTGACCAGCTGAATGAAGTTTACGGTTTACGGAATCCGGGTTTGGAAAACCTTAAAAAATCTGTTTTGATCGGGAGGTCATTTGTTCCCGCTAAGATCAACATCAACTTTGCTGAATGGAAAGAATTAATCCATCACCCTTACATCAATAAGGGAATGGCGGATGCAATTATCGGGCACAGAGATTCTTCCGGCCCCTATCAATCCTTTAATGACCTGAAAAAAATTAAATCTTTCAGTGACAGCATAATTGCAAGGTTACGCCCTTATATTACTTTTTAAACCGGAAAATTTTTATTTTACAAGAACGAATCATTATAGGTAATGAAAGAATTATTGCAGGTATTCATGCGTCGTTTGACCAACCTGAGCAGCCATAACCGTTCGCTGATTCTCTTACGGTTGGGTTCCGGCAAACATATAGACCTGCACGCATTCGATTTTCTGCTGAATAAACCCTCCTTTTCCATAATTGAAAAACTCATTTCCGGGATTGATGCAGAACTTTGCTCTCAGGTGGATCCCAGAGATAAAAGTTCAAACAAGGTCAGTGAAGAACTAAGAAGATTAAAACGTACCGACCGGTTTATTTTCGAAGAAAGGGGGGCCAGGGATCTGTATGTCGGCTGGCCTTTCATAAAAGGGAAATTCAATGACGGTACAGCGGTAAGATGTCCCTTATTATTTTTCCCGATAGAATTACTACTCAATCAAAATAAGTGGAAAGCATCGGTCAGGGAAGATCCGGGGATATCTTTTAACAAATCATTTTTCCTGGCTTACTGGTATTTCAATGGATTAAAACCCGACGATGATTTTCTTGAGAATAATTTTGAAGAATTTGACAGGAAAAGCCGCCCTTTCAGAACGCAACTTTATAACCTGATCAAGGACAGCGGAGTTAAGATAAATTTTAATACGGAATTATTTGAAGATAGTTTGGTTCCGTTTAAGGAATACAGGAAACCCGAATATATTGAACAGGAACAATCGGGTATGCTCAAGTTATTTCCCGAAGCCGTTATGGGTGTTTTTCCCCAGGCCGGATCTTTTTTGATACCCGATTACCGCGAGATGCTTGAAAGAAATGAATATAAAGTTGTCGATGATTTTTTTGAGCAACGATCAGCGAAAAACGAAGAACTGAACCCCATTTCGGCAGGGTACTTTCTGAATCGGGTACGTGAAGAACAGATCTTCACGCCGTTGGAAATGGACGCCTGGCAGGAAAATGCATTAAAGGCAGTGAAACAAGGGCATTCGGTAGTCATACAAGGTCCGCCGGGAACAGGGAAATCACAACTCTTATGTAATCTTATAGCTGATTTTATAGCCAGGGGTAAATCGGTGCTGGCAGTATCGCAGAAACGGGCGGCTCTTGATGTAGTCTATGGAAGATTGAAGGAAACCGGAATCGGCGAATTTTGTGCCCTGGTCCATGATTTCAGAAATGACAGGAAGGCCGTATATGAAAGAATCAACGATCATATCGGTAAGCTTGATGAATATAAGTCAAAAAACAGCACGCTGGATGCAATTCAACTGGAGAGAAATTTTTTAAAAACAGGCAGGAAAATTGACGGTTTATGCGAAGAGCTGGATGAACTGAAAAACATTATTTTCGATGAAACAGAATGTGGAATTTCTTTGAAAGAATTGTACCTGACTTCAGACAAGGGAAAACCATTTATCGACCTTCGGCAGGTATACAGGCATTTCAAGCAAAGGGATTGGGATGAATTCACGGATACTCTCAATAAATATGTGGCTCTTTCGGAACGCCTGAAAAGAACTGAAAATTATTGGCGACAAAGAGTATCCTTTGCTGATTTTGGTTTTTCGGACGAAGCCGCCATCATTCAAACGATAGAGGATGTCGGTAATTACACAAATCGCATTCTTGAAAAATCGTATCACTTGCTAAAGACCGGGCTTACACCGGAAGATTTCGGATACCTTGAAAATAAATCCGTTGAAATCGCCGAAATAATGTCGCTAATGGATAGCGAGGCCGTATTTGAACTTTGCAAAAAAATGCTGAACTGCACTCCGGCCCCCGATATCGATTCCGCCATGGCGATCCTTGATAAATTGCCGGATTGTTATAAAGCGGATGGCGCTGAACTCAGCCTGTCGGCCGGTGAACTCGGTAAATTCCAGGATGCCCTGCAACACCTGATCGATTCCCGTAAAAATCCGTTTCGATGGCTGGGCTGGAAATTATTCAACCGCGAAAAGTTTTTCGTGAAGCGCGTACTGGTCGCCAATCACCTGGAGTCTGTCGTCCATGATCTGAAAATTCTTACTTCCCGGCTGGATAACCGGCTCCACCTCGAACATTATTTATCTGCATTAAAAGAAATGCCGTGGATTACCGATTTTCCTGATTCACTGGAGTATGAGGTTATCCGGGAATGGTCGGATAACCTGCGAAAAGCGATTAGGGCTTATCAACTGCTGGGCGTCATCAGGAACCTTGAGCATTTTGTAAGTCTAAAGGAACTTACGAGGATAGAATTCAGAAATATATTTGTTGCCTTGTATGAAATGTTCTCGGAATACCGGAATGAGTATCAAAAATGGAAAAAATATCTTTCACCGGCTCAGATAAAAAATATTGCCAATAAACTCGTCACTCCGGAGCTTTTGAGTGCTTCTCTAAGGAATGATTTTGATTATTTGTGTGAATTCGACCGGTTAAAGGCAAGCCTGGAGAAATATGAGACGGAAATAATTGAAAAAATAATGAACAAGGATCCGGGAATAAACAGAGAGCAGGCGGGCGATCTTTTCCAAAACAGTATCCGGCTTGCATGGATTGAACACCTGGAATTGAAATATCCTGTCATCCGCACAATTTCCACAGGAAGATTTGATGAAAACGTGTTGGAGCTACAGTCAGCAGTGAAATTTAAAAGAAAACTTTGTAATGATATCATCTTGCTAAGACTTAGGGAAAGAACTTATGAAGGGATTCGGTATAATCGGCTGAATAACCGTGAAACCTACCGTGATTTAGAGCACCAGGTGAATAAAAAAAGAAATATCTGGCCTATAAGGAAGTTATTGAACAATTTTCATGAAGAGATCTTAAAATTACAACCCTGCTGGCTGACATCCCCCGAGTCTGCCTCTGCTATATTTCCCTTGATCCCGCTCTTCGACCTCGTGATTTTCGATGAAGCCTCCCAGTGTTTTTCCGAAAAGGGTCTCCCTTCGATGTATAAGGGAAAACAAATGGTGATTGCCGGAGACTCGAAGCAACTCAGTCCCTACGATCTTTATCAATCGCGATGGAACCAGGAGGAGGATAATGATGAAAACGCCGATCTTGAAGTAGATTCCCTTCTGGATTTTGCATCCCGTTACCTGATGCAAATGCCCTTGCACCGTCATTACAGGAGCCAAACTCCGGACCTCATCGAATTTTCCAATCATAATTTTTACAAAGACAAATTGAAGTTATTACCGGATCGTCATATTGTGAACCGCAGGGAACCGGCGATCCGGTTTATTAAAGCCGAAGGTGTACGGGAAAATAATTGTAATCTTGTAGAAGCTGAGAAAGTGCTCGAAATCCTTGCCGGATTAAACAAGGACCTGCCCGGTAAAAGTGTGGGGATAATCACCTTCAATTCTCCCCAGCAGGAACTTATAGCCGATAAAATTGAGACCTTTTACACAAATTCGAATCGACCTGTCCCACCGGATCTTTTTATTAAAAACATTGAAAACGTCCAGGGCGACGAAAGGGATATTATTATATTTTCCCTTGTTCATGCTCCGGACGAATCGGGCAGAGTAAGTCGTCAATTCGGGAGCCTGAATATTATTAAGGGGGAAAACCGTCTTAATGTGGCAATTACCCGCGCCCGGGAAAGAATATTTATTGTTTCGAGTTTTTGGCCGGAACAGCTTGATACCCTGGAGGTGAAGAACGAAGGCCCGAAACTGTTGAAAGAATATCTTGTTTTTGCGCTGGAAGTTTCCAAAGGAAATTATAAACCTTTTACAGTGAAAGAAAATTCGTCGAAGCCATCCTGGTACCTGAGCAACCGTTTGCTTGAAGATCTTGGTTCCGTTAAAAAGAATAATATTTCATTTTCGACCGATCTTCCCTTTGGCGATATCGCCATTCTGCAGGAGGATCTTTATAACGGCTTACTGATTACCGATGATGATCATTATTTCAAAAGCTTGTCAGTAAAGGATATTCACGTATATACCCCTTTTTTATTGTCGTCAAAAAACTGGAAATTCAGGGCCGTTTTCAGCAGGGATTACTGGAATCATAAAGATGAGGTACTGGAAGAGATAGGCCGCTTCATTTATCAAAATCAATCAGCGGGCTATTGACTTTTTGACCATCAACCCGACCGACATGATTTCCCGGAGGGTATCTTCTCTCATATATTGTGTTACTTCCAGGCGATACGCCCCCGGGTTATTAAAATGATAATCCGTAAATAACGGGAACTTGTGGTCGAATAAATCCCCCAGGCCGTCACCCAAAGGCTTCCCTGTTTTGGCGTCAAACAGATCATAATTGGAAAGCTTTGTTTCCAGCACATTTCCCAGGGTGTCCTCCAGGGAGCAGGAAAGGTATAAATTGTAATATTTATATAAAATACTGTTCCTTATAAGATAAGAAAAATCATAACCGGGATGAGTATCCGAGATCCTGAACCTGAATTCAACTGTTTGGTTTTTGGGCCAGGCACGGTCGTTCAGATCCCTGATCTTGTCAAAAATTTTATTTCGGTTGCATCCGGTTAAAAGAAAAAGTATTCCAATAAAAAAAATCCCAAAGCGTTTTACCATCAGGAGCGCTTTTTATGATTTCGGTTTCTTCTTTTATTTTTGGGTTTTTTCTTTCCTTTATTTTGATATTTTTTATCAAGTTCTTCGAGATCACTGTTCAGGGTAGCTGCGGCTTCTTCACCTTCCGGCTCCACATCCTCCAGCAAAGAAGCGGGTTTCTTGCCTTCTTTATTCAACACAAGGATCTCAGAAACCCTTTCGACACTTACGGGTATCCATGCATTCTCGTTATCATACCCAAACCACATGATTTTCCTGAAAATGTCTGTTTTCTGAAGTTGTGCATCTCCCTTTTCGGTATGAAGCGGTCCCTCGAATTCAGGAATACCTTTCAGGGCTTCCATGTAGGTTTCGAGTTCATAATTTAAACAACATTTTAACCGTCCGCATTGACCCGATAGACGGTTGGGGTTTAAAGAGAGATTCTGATAACGTGCGGCATTGGTGGATATACTTTTAAAGTCAGTTAACCAGGTTGAACAGCAAAGTTCACGTCCGCAAACACCAATCCCCCCGATACGCCCTGCCTCCTGGCGAAGGCTGATCTGCCTCATTTCAACTCTTATCTTGAATTCGGAAGCGAGCACTTTGATGAGTTCCCTGAAGTCTACACGTTCGTCGGCAGAATAAAAAAAAGTTGCTTTGGTATTATCGGCCTGGAATTCCACGTCCGTGAGTTTCATTTCCAGTTTCAAATCCTGGATAATTTCACGGGTCCGGTACATGGTGGACATTTCCCTTTTCTTTACTTCTTCATATTTTTCCATGTCGCGCTGTGTGGCTTTCCGGTAAATGCTCCTGATATTATCGTCATTTTCAACTTTTTTCTTTTTCATCTGGAGTCTGACCAGTTCACCCTGCAAGGAAACATAACCGATATGATGCCCATTCGGCACGTCTACGACAACGGCGTCCCCGGGATATAGGTTTAATCCCTTTGTATTTCTGAAGAATTCCTTTCTTGCGGCTTTGAAACGGATTTCGATAACATCGAATTTATCGCTTAAAGGTATTTCCATGTCCGATAACCAGTCAAAAACACTAAGCTGGTTACATCCTCCCTTTTGACAACCCAGGGTGCCGCACCCCCCCGTACTGCAATTCCCGACTTTAACACCTCCATCCTCTGTTGCACATGTGCTACATTCCGCCATCACTCTCTATATTTAAATTAAAAATAGGCTTATATAAACCATAAAGATAATTAATTTCCCTTTAAACATCTATTCCAGTTTTAGCAAGTCCATACCGATATCGTGGCGGAATTGCATCCCCGGCCAGGAAATGCTTTTAATTTCATTGTAACTCTGCTGCCGCGCGGTCTGTATATCTTTCCCCATGCCGGTAACGGCTAAAACCCGTCCTCCGGCCGTCAATACCCGGTGATCGTCGGAGAAAACGGTGCCGGCATGAAAGATGATCCCTTCACCGTCCCGGTCCAGACCGCTGATAGTCCTGCCTTTTTCATAAGGGCCGGGATATCCTTCGGAGGCAAGGACTACGGTTACCGCAGTATTTTTTGAAACATTAAGTTTTGAATTATGAAGATTTTTCCGTGCCGCGGATTCAAGTAAATCGACGAGATCGGAATTCAAACGGGGCATAACAACCTGCGTTTCCGGGTCCCCCATTCTTACATTGTATTCAATTACATATGGATCGCCGTTACGGTTCATTAAGCCGATAAATAAAAATCCGCAATACTCAATGTTTTCCTTCCTGATACCATCAATAGTGGGCTTAACGATTCTTTCTTCAACTTTTTTCATGAATTGTTCGTCGGCAAATTTTACCGGTGATACCGCACCCATTCCCCCGGTATTCAATCCGGAATCATTTTCCCCGATTCGTTTATAGTCCTTTGCTTCGGGAAGGATTACGTAATTTTCGCCGTCGGTAAGAACAAAAACCGATAACTCAATTCCTGAAAGGAATTCCTCAATAACAATGCTTGAACTTGCACTGCCGAACATTTTATCTTCCAGCATCTTCAAAACGGTTTCCCTGGCTTCTTTATGTTCGTTACAAATGATCACGCCTTTACCCGCGGCGAGCCCGTCGGCTTTTAACACAACCGGAAGGGAGTGGTCTGCCACATAATTCAGGGCCTCCTTTACCTGATGGCCGTTAAATGTTCCGGATTTTGCAGTCGGGATATTATGACGGCTCATGAATTGTTTCGCGAAATCCTTGCTGCCCTCCAGCCGGGCCCCCGTTTTGCCGGGTCCTATGAATAATATATCTTTTAGTGACGGCTGATCTTTAAAGTAATCCCTGATGCCATCAACGAGTGGCGCTTCGGGCCCCACCAAGACCATGTTTATATTCTTGTCCAAAGCAAATTCTCCCAAGGCCCTGAAATCAGATGGCGGAAGATTGATATTAACAGCGATGGAATGAGTACCTGCATTTCCGGGTATGACAAAAAGGTTTTTGCATTTTATGCTTTGTTTAATTTTCCAGGCGAGTGCGTGTTCCCTGCCCCCGGATCCGATGATAAGTATATTCATGAAAAAATATAAAGTTTAATTACCAAATTCAGAAAGAAATTTTATCCTCATCAGGCGCAGATCTTCCTCTTCATAGCCGTAATCCGCCAGTTCATCCATGGCAACTTCGATGCTATCGGTTTCAGCAGTCATGAAATATTCCTTCATGGTAGTAATCTTCTGCTCGTCAAAATACCGATGGATATAATAATCAATGTTGATATTTGTCCCTGAAAAGCATATTTGTTCAAGTTCATCCAGTAATTCCGAAAAGGACAGGTTACGGGAATCTGCAATTTCTTCCAGGTCTACCTTACGGTCGATCTGTTGTATGATGAAAATTTTTTGTTTGGAGCGGTCACCGGTGGTTTTTACTACGACTTCGGAGGCCGGCGTTATATCATTTTCTTCAATATAATCCTTGATCGCTTCAATAAAAGGCGTTCCGAATTTTTCAACTTTACCGCGGCCCACGCCGTTCACCCGGGCCAGGTCTTCTTTGGTGGTCGGATAAGTGGTGGCCATTTCATCTAATGACGGATCCTGGAAAATAACATAGGGGGGAAGGCCCTTTTCCTTGGCCACTTTTTTGCGTATTGATTTCAGGATATGATATAACTGTTCATCGTAAGCCGATGCAGAAACAGTTTCCTTATCGGCATCGTCGTCTTCTTCATCCGATTCAAAATCATGTTTCTTTGAAATTAAAATCGAAACCGGTTTTTCGAGAAATTTTTTCCCTTTTTCTGAAACTTTCAGCGCTCCAATATTATTGATATCCTTCTCAAGCAAGCCATGTATGGTAATAGCCCGAAGCATATTTCTCCAGAAATCGTCATCCTGGTCTTCGCCTTTGCCGAAAATTTCAAGTTTATCATGTTTATAACTGTTCACATACTGATCGTCGATTCCCCGGAGAACATGGGAAAGATGAGGGATTCCGAAACGTTCTCCGGTTTGTAAAGCGGCTTTTATTCCTAAAATGGCGAATTCTTTTCCTTCGAATTTTTCAGCCGGATACCGGCAACTGTCGCACCACATTGATTTTCCGCATTCCCGGGTATTGAAATTCTCGCCGAAATAATGCAACAACTGCTTCCGCCGGCATTCGGATGATTCAGAGTATAATGCCATTTCATCCAGGAGGATCCTTGCATTTTCCCTTTCCGTAACAGATTTGTCCTTATTGAATTTCTCAATCTTGAGCAGGTCGTTGTAACTGTAAAACATAATGCAGTTCCCTTCCAGCCCATCCCTTCCCGCTCTTCCCGTTTCCTGGTAATATCCTTCCAGGGACTTTGGGGCATCATAATGAATTACGAAACGCACATCGGGTTTGTCAATACCCATCCCGAAGGCAATGGTTGCGACAATCACATCGATTTCTTCATTCAGAAAATCATCCTGGTTTTTTTCGCGCACCGAAGCATCCAGCCCGGCATGATAGGGTGCGGCCTTAATATCATTTACATTCAGTAGCTGGGCTATTTCCTCGACTTTTTTACGGCTCAGGCAATATACAATACCTGATTTTCCCTTATTGTCCTTGATAAATTTGATGAGTTGTTTTTTTACCTGTTTTTTAGGTCGCACTTCGTAATATAAGTTGGGCCGGTTAAAGGAAGATTTGAAAATTACCGCATCTTCGATCTTCAGGTTCTTCTTAATATCCAGCTGAACTTTCGGCGTGGCGGTGGCTGTTAAAGCAATGAGGGGAAGGTCTTCCCTGAATTGTGCAAGAATACTTCGGATTCGCCGGTATTCGGGTCTGAAATCATGGCCCCATTCGGAAATACAGTGGGCTTCGTCGATGGCAGCGAATGAAATGTTAACTTTTTTAAGAAAATTTATGTTATCCTGCTTGGTGAGCGATTCAGGAGCAATATACAGCAGTTTCAGGTCATCATCCAAAGCATCTTTCCGGATCCTGTTTATTTCTGATTTGGAAAGAGTTGAATTCAGAAAATCCGCTTTAATGCTCAGGGCATTCATCTGGTCTACCTGGTTTTTCATTAATGCAATAAGCGGTGAAATTACTATGGCCGTTCCTTCCATTATCAAGGCAGGTAATTGATAACAAAGTGACTTACCGGCCCCCGTTGGCATAATGACAAAGGAATTTTCGCCATTAAGAACATTTTTGATAATGGCTTCCTGATTCCCACGGAACTGGTCATAACCGAATATCTCCTTTAAGGCAACACGTAATTTTTTTTCTATCATCGACAGTTCCCCGCGTGATTAGTAGTTATAAAAAAATTTAAATTAAATTCTCTGCTCCTTATATTAAATTTAATAAACTACGAACAATTTTAAATCATTAATATGCGGATTTTTATTAAAATTTATTATTGATTGCATAGCCCTCTAAAATTGAGGATATTGCCAATATTATAATATATTTGTTTTTTTACCTGTTTCTCGGATTAATCATAGCCTTATGAATAATAATTTTTACGTGGTAATCATGGCGGGTGGAATAGGAAGCCGCTTCTGGCCTTATAGCAGAAATAATAAACCCAAACAATTCCTGGATGTATTGGGGATAGGAGCGTCTTTATTGCAGCTTACCTATAATCGTTTTTTAAATATCAGCCCTAAAGAAAACATTTACATAGTAACCAGCGATACCTATAAACAGGAGGTCACGGAACAACTTCCTGATATTTCGGCAGACCAGGTACTGACTGAGCCGGGGAGAAGAAATACGGCGCCTTGTATCGCCTATGCCAGCTATAAGATAAGAAAAAAGGATCCGGCCGCTATAATGGTAGTCACACCGGCGGATCATGCTATCATTAAGGAAAAAGAATTTTTCGATGTAATCCATGACGGCCTGCACCATGCGGGCGATCAGGATATTTTAATCACCCTGGGAATTAATCCTAACCGGCCTGAAACCGGGTATGGATATATTCAATATCATTTTGATAGTGAAAATTCCATTAAAAAAGTTAAAACTTTCACTGAAAAACCCCAGCTTGAGCTGGCGAAGAAATTTCTCGAAAGCGGAGATTTTGTTTGGAATGCAGGTATTTTCATCTGGAACGTAAATTCGATCATCAGCGCATTTGAAAAATATCTCCCTGAACTGGCGGAAATGTTTGAAAATATGAATGAGGAATGGTTTACCGATAAAGAAAACCAATCCATTCAAAAAATATATTCCCTGGTCAAGAATATTTCCATTGATTACGGCGTAATGGAAAAAGCCGATAATGTTTATGTCATGCTAGCTGATATCGGCTGGTCCGATTTGGGTTCCTGGGCCTCCCTGCATGAGTTGAAAATAAAGGATAAAAACAATAATGTGCTGGAGGCTAATGCTTTAGCTTATGAATCTGCTAATTCAATCGTAATCGGCCCGAAAGACAAGCTAATTGTAATTGAAGGTCTGGAAGGTTACCTGGTGGCTGATTGTAATGATGTCTTGCTCATTTGCAAAAAAGATAATGAAGAAACGATCCGGACTTTTGTAAAAGATGTTAAAAATAAAAAAGGCGATAAGTATATCTGATTGATAATTGAACCGGCTATCGCCGGATCATTATTTTTTTTATTTCCATGTAATCAGTCTCCCGGATCTCAAGCAGGTACAGGCCGTTTTTTATTCCCGGTTGTGAGAGATCAATCTGATAGCTCGAGCTGTTCACATTCGAATCTAAGAGATCAACTCCTTCCATATCTTTTAAGGTTACAGAGAGAATTGTTTCGTTACTATGAAGATTGATGAAATCATTGACTGGGTTGGGATAACAGAAGATCCCTTCGCTTGCCTTTTCAGGCAGGGAAGTGATTACAGCCGAATCTTGTAATTGACGGAGGTCAAGGCTGTACAGTGAAGAACCTATGTCCGGCGTCGACTCACAGGAAATGAAAACCCGTGTCGGATCGATAAAACATATGCCTTCGGTTTGCCATTCAAGGGAATTGTTACCTATTTCTATTCTTCGTTTATTTCCTGAAAAAAACATTTGATCCTGAAAGTCATCCAAAATCCATATGAAAGAGTTGAGTTTGGAACCCATATAACCAATTAATACCGCTTCCCTGGTAGCCGGGTTAAAGTCGGCCCCTGTAATTTCGCCATTGACATTATAGGAAGTATAGGGCGATAATCGATAGGTTCCGGGCGTTTTGGAAACCGCGTATACCCTTGTTTGAAGGTCACCCCGGTCTTTGGAGAATAAATAAAGCGAATCTCCCATCGATAAGATTGCCTCGCAATCGAAATTCGTGTGATCGTTCGGAGAAAAATCGGATTGATCGTTATAGGCTATGTTAATTGCCAAAGCAGAAACCGAAACGGCAGCAGCAGAGCCAATATCATGTTTGGCAATTTTAAGAATTTCCAAATCAGTCCGGTCACCGGTATTGTTCCCCAAATCGCTTATATATAAATAATCGCTGTCGGCGGTAATGTCTTCCCAATCTGTATTCGGGTAATTTCGAATGTGCACCGTTTGGATAATGGAGCCTGTGGCGGTATCAACAGAGAAAATTTCAGCCGGGTTTCCGCTATCTCCGAATGTCCAGAGTCTGCCGTCGGAATAGACTAAGCCAGAGGATTCGGAGATTTGTTTCAAGGGTGCCATAAGCACTGGTTTACCATTTTCCGGATTATAAATACAGGCCCCATTGTTATGCTTAGCTCCGGGATCAAAATTATTGGCAGTGGAATCGGTGCACCCATTCTGTGCTTTTAGTACATAAGGAGAATTGAAAAGAATTAGAATTAAAAGACACCGATTAAAAAATATAATCCCGCGGTGTTCAATACGATATTTTATTATTATATCAAACACTGCGGGATTGTCTGAGTTTTAACGATTATAATATTATTTAATGTTGATTGCCCGAGCCATCTGTCGGGAAAGCGCCAAGGTCAACGTTCGGAGGGGACACTGTGGCTTTCAAATCAGGATCGGAAACAGCACTTGTTGCATTCAACGGCGAAAAGTCTGTGTTCCCTTTTCCAATGGCAGGAGAATCCGATGATAAATGAAAATCATAATTACCGACAAAATTATAAAGGGTAATAGGGCCGGTAACCGGTAATGGAAAGTTTACAAATTTCGGGTTATCTTGATGAACCAATTGAGGGGCATCATAAACTTCCCCCAATGTGTAAGAGTCCGGGTATCCCGTATAAAAACTTGACGGATCCGGAATATCAGTACTCTGCGGGTGGGTGGCGTGGGTTACGGGATAAATATCATCTACCGTCGCTATCGTATCCCCATAGCTTAAATTATTTCCAT
>CAYNCU010000013.1:0-32305 GCA_964395765.1 uncultured Roseivirgaceae bacterium
AAAACCCGGCTGCTTATAATTCGGTCCAACGGGGCTTTACCCAGATCGCTTCCGGTGGTTTTACCCTGAATACCTTACAACAAAGTGAACAGGGAAAATCATCACTCTATACCGATTTCAATTTCAATAGTATAGACCTTTGGTTCAGGATCATGAAAAAATCGGGATTGAATATCGGGGTAATGCCCTATTCCACTGTGCAATATGATATAAGCAGAATCGAATCCTTTAACGGGCAGGCCGGCAGCTATACGGTCAATTACCGGGGTGACGGCGGTCTATCCAAATTGTTTTTAGGTTTTTCCTACGAGGTAGTAAAAAACCTTTCCTTAGGAATTAACGGTGATTATTTTTTCGGAGCCTTAAGCCACAACAGGGAAATCATTACCGATAACCTCCTGAATAATTTTAACATTAATGAAAAAACATATTATAAAACCCTGGAGCTCGATTATGGACTACAGTATAAAGTGAATATGAATCAAAGTTCAATGGTTCTTGGCCTGACTTATATGAAAGGCAGATTGCTGACCGGTAAATACAATTATCTCATTTCTTCCCTTACCGATACGCTTTCTTCTACAAACAAGGTAGCCGATAATTATTACCTACCTTCGGTTTATGGTGCCGGCCTCGAATTCTTTATAAAACATAAGTTACTGTTTACATCGGATTTTACCTACGAAACCTGGCAGGATACCGGATCGCCATTGGGTTATTCAACCGGGGATGTAGGAAAGTTCTCCATAGGTTTTATAAAAATGAATCCACCTTCCTGGCAGTTCCCCATACAACTTGAAAATTATGGCCTGGGCCTATTTTACCACAAAGGTTATATTTATTATAAAGGAACCGGTCTCGATGATATAGGATTTTCACTGGGCGCCAGAATTATGATTTCAGGCCGGTCATTCTTTGATATTGTGTATCAGAATTCCTGGACAGGCTATAATTTCGATAACCAGGTAAAGGAAAATCTCCACAGTCTTTCCATTAACTTCAGCCTGTTTGACGTTTGGTTCCTGCGAAGAAAAATTCAATAGCGGGAAAATAAAACCCGGATGTACGAATTATTTTTCTCCTGAAATACGAACTATTATGATTCCCAATTCACTTACGTTGCTGTTCAAATCAACAACATGGGAAAATGCCAAAGTTTTATTATATTTTCATTCGTGCATTTGTGGCTAAGAATTATATCAGCTTTTGTCCTTATGGTACTGATTTTTAAACGGGATCGGGTAATACATACGGTGCCCTGTACATCTTTGTCAGGTAACTGTCGGCCTCTGGATCATTAATGAATCTTTCTGCATTCGGGTTGAAGTACAAAGCCCTCTTCACCCGGTAAGCTATATTTCCCAGATGACAAAGAGAGGTTGACATATGGCCTTCCAGGATGTCGGCATGGAGATCCTGCCACTTTCTGGACTTCACACAATCGATAAAATTTTTAAAATTATTCAACACGGAATCCTTTGTCGCGGGATCTTCATTGGTGAATAATTTTCCGGGATCTTCCTTATAAGAGGAGAACCCGCTTGGCATTAGTTTTACCTGTGCCATCTCTGCCTGGCTTTTCCCGCTGTCTTCATTATCGATATTCATCCAGCCTTCGGAACCGTAAATAAGATTACCGATCCTCATCTCACCTTCCGAATTCGTTCCCAGGCCCCTGACTTCAAACTGAAGAATTTTACCGTCCTCATATTCATAATCCACATGCAGAACATTAGGTGTTTCCTGGTCGGAATCCCATACAAAATAATTCCCCATACACTGGATCCTCACCGGATGCACTCGTTTATTAAGTGCCCAGCGTGCGATATCCATCTGGTGCGGACCCTGGTTACCCAGGTCGCCATTGCCGGTATCCCAGAACCAATGCCACTTATAAAGGAAGCGGTTTTCATTGAAGGGTCGGTAGGGAGCGGGCCCGAGAAAAGCATCCCAATTTACGCCCTCAGGCACTGAACTATCCTGCGTATGACCAATACCGGCACGGGGCTTGTAACATAAGCCCTTGGTCATATAAACATCCCCAAGTCCTCCCTGGTGAAGAAAATTTACTGCATTATTAGTCGATATATTACTCCTTCCCTGCGTTCCAACCTGTACAATCCGGTTATATTTTCTCGCTGCTTCCACCATTTTCCTCCCTTCGTACAGGGTATGGGATACTGGCTTTTCCACATATACATCCTTCCCCGCCTGGCATGCCCATATGGTCATTAATGCATGCCAGTGATTGGGAGTGGCTATGGTAACTGCATGGATATCCTTATTGTCAAGAACTTTCCTGAATTCGGGTTCTGTGGCAGGCTTGTAACCTGTAAGTTTTTCTACTTCACTCACTCCTTCGGGAAATAACCGCTGATCTACGTCGCATATCATGGCAATTTTCACACCCGGGATTTTCGACAAAGCATCAAAATGAGCCTTCCCCCGGTTATGAATTCCTATGACGGCCACATTAATCGTGTCAACAGGCCTTCCGGATGCCAGTGAAGATTTTATGAACGGTGCCCCGGCAATAATACCGGCTGATGCCACCGTTGATCTTTTAATAAATGAGCGTCGGTTTAAATTTTCCATATCTATAATGTTTCTTCTTCAAGTTAAGGAAATCGATATAATCATACAATAGAAATATGTATTACCCAATAAAGGGTATTTAACCCCAGGGCAAGCCCTGGACCCGAATTTCCGGGGCAGAGCTCCGGGGAATTATGCCGTATCCTTCTCGTCCGCCGTAGCGGAACGCGAAGGCGGATTAAAATTGCTTTAAACAACAGGAAAAAGAAATCCCCGCTTATTCGTTAGCGAATCAACCTCGTTTACTTCCAGGATCGCTTGTACAGGATAATAATTTTTTATATTTTGAAATGTAATCAATGAACAAAATCAGAAGAATAATGAAACACGGAAGAAGAGAATTTTTTAAAATCGCCGGCACCGGGGCTGCTGGCCTGACTTTATATTCGCCCCTTGCATTATCTTCCTGCGCCGCCCCCGCAACCCAAAAAAGTGGAGACGGCCAGGTACTTTTTATCGGGGATGACCTTGCCATTGCCGATACCCAATATGGTAAAGTGAAAGGTTTTATATTGCGCGATATTTTCCAGTTCCGCGGAATACCCTATGGTGCCGATACCTCCGGAAAAAACCGGTTTATGGCCCCCCAAAAACCCGAACCGTGGAAGGATACCTTCGACGCTATCTGGTGGGGAAACTCGGCGCCCCAGATCATGGAAAACCGGTACGCCAACTCCTTTGCTTCTTTCAGGGACCATTGGAATTATGACGATGTGAGCGAAAATTGTCTCCGCCTGAATGTCTGGACCCCCTCCGTTACAGATAATAAAAAGAGGCCGGTGCTGGTTTGGTTACACGGAGGCGGTTTTGTGAATGGCAACGGAATTGAGCAGGACGGATATATGGGCGAAAACCTGAGTCGTCACGGCGATATCGTCTTTGTTTCCCTCAACCACCGGCTCGGCCCTATGGGTTTTTCCAACTTGGCAGGCGTGGGAGGAGATAAATATGCCGCATCGGGTAATGCCGGTATGCTGGATATCGTGGCAGCCTTGCAATGGGTGCATGATAATATTTCCAATTTCGGCGGTGATCCCGGAAATGTAACAATCATGGGTCAGTCGGGAGGCGGGGTTAAAGTAACCACATTGACCGCCATGCCTTCAGCCAAAGGATTATTGCACAAAGCCGTGGTACTGAGCGGCGCCGCATTGATGGCAGGAGAAAAGGATTATTCGGAAAAACTGGGAGCCTACATTCTTAAAGAGGCAGGATTAAAAAACCAGGAAATTGACAAACTTCAGGATATGCAATGGATGGATTATTATAAACTGGCCAACGCATCCGCACGGAAACTCAACGAAGAGCTTGGGCCCGGTAACTTTATGCGAAGAGGGTTTAACCCGGTGGCAGATGGTACTTATTTACCTAAGGATCCCTATTATCCTGAGGCAGCACCCACGGCGGCGGATATACCGATGATCATCTCTTCCACATTTAATGAATTTTATCCCTTCCCCACTGATAAGGAAATTGACGACATTACCCTGGATGGTGTGAAGGAAAAATTGAAAGACAGGATAGGATTTACACCCGGTTTGGGAGACAAGGCCGGAGAGGTGGTAGATGCTTACGTAAAGATATTCCCGGATAAAAGACCGGTTGAAATTCTTTCACTGATCGTAAACAACAGAAAAAGCGTTGTCGCACTGGCTGATGCCAAGGTAAAACAACCTGCCCCGGTTTATGTAGCGTGGTTCGGTTGGCAACCTCCTTTGATGAATAACCGGATGCGCGCCTTCCATTGCCTTGATATTTGTTTCTGGTTCTACAATACGGACCTGATGCTCACCCATACCGGCGGTGGCGTCCGGCCACGAGGCCTTTCAGAAAAAATGTCCGGAGCACTGGTTCAGTTCATGAAAACCGGTGATCCGAATGGCGGTGGACTTCCAAACTGGCCAAAATATTCTACCGAAAAGGGTGAAACCATGGTATTGAACGATGTTTCGGTAGCTAAAAATGACCCGGATAGGGATGCCAGGAACTTGCTGCCTTCCTCCTGACAATTTATCATAAAATAAAAATACCTGGCTGGTTATTAGTGTAATTCAGCCAGGTATTTTTTTATGGGTCAATTTAAACAGGATTACATTCCTGTCGATTTAATGTTTTGACGATACTGATAAACGGTCCTGATTTTTCCGTTCACCATATAATAATCTTCATGAAGATTAAAGGAATCAACTGAATCTTTCATATTGGTATCCTTTTCCTCCATCCACGTTAATACCCAATCCTGGTTCTGATCTATATTTTTTACCGGTATTATGGTTGTATAATTAATCTCAACCTTTGACATGCTGTTTCTCCATGCTTTGATCATGGCAATAACAGAATCTTTAGTCACCTCAACAACACTTCCATCGGAAAAATGGGCCGCAACGGTGTCAGCAAGCATGCTCCCGAGATCCATATCTCCATTCATCAATTTATTATCGAAATTCATGACTGTTAATGCATTCTGTGGATCACCCAGGGTCCATTTCCCCGTGTAAGAAAGCTTCATAGGCAATTGAACGGCTGAAGGATCAAAAACGGCATTGGATGCATTTTCATTGCCTGATTTCATCTGGCATGCTGAAACAAGCAGGATAGCCAGAAAGGGCAGCATTATTCTTTTCATAAGTAAAAGGGTTTATTGGTTAAAGTTATTGTGAACCAGCAAGTTATAAAATAAAAATAAGAAAGCAAGTTGAATTGTAAATTGCCGTTTTTTTATCGGCTCCGCAGCTTTTTTTTCATCGAAAATCAATAAAATAAATAGACAAAATCATAATTTTTAAAATATCTGCCCATATCAACGGTCACGCTTGATAGTATCTTCCACCGTTTTCATATTCACAATGCTGCAGTTTCAAACTCCGGGCCCTTTCAGCTTTCAGTTTTTAGCTAAACAATAGGTCTCGCCACCATAATCCCCAATTGTTTCGAATGGGAAGCCAGGTACTCACTGAGTGTATTTTCCGTGATGTGGACTTTATATCCCACATCCGGCGCATGCATGAAATGAAGCTTGCCATCTTGCCAGATTGCTATTCCGGTATGGGAAACATCAATCCCGGGAATGGCGGTAGTAATCGCCAGGATGTCTCCGCTATGTATCTTATCTCCCACGCCATCAATCTTGTCCTTCGGAATATGAAAGAGCGATCGCTGATTAATAGCCTCTTCCTGTTTCTTAATCACAGGGACGAATTCCGGATGTTCTTTCAATTGGGGATAAGAATCAGGATGCGACGACATAAAATCTATGGATTTATGATAGGGTTCACCGCCGATGGATTGTGTGACGTCTTTGAAGATATTCTTTTTTACGCCGTCATAAATATAATCGCTGAAATAATGAAGACGGCTTGGGTAGCCGTTGATTATACCGCCCCTGTAACGCATATATTGAAGTGTAGCTTTAAAATCGTTAAATGTGGTTTTATGTAGCTTGACACACCTTGACAGTGCGAGTGAGTTTTCGCAGAAAGTAACACAGTCAAAATTTCTCAGGTTGATGACCAAATGTTCCTCGCCCGGTTGCTCCAGGGTATCGGCTGCATAATCGGTCCCGATAAATGATTTGCCGATGGCAATCACTACTTCATTGATCGGCTTATCCTGAAGGTTTTCGGATGTGGCCATCGCAAATTTGGAGAGGCATATTTTTTCGTCTTCATCGGTTGTAAATAATAAATCTTTTGATTTGATGCCCAGCATGGTCGGGAAAGCAATAACCAATGGAATTGTATTCAGAAATTCTCTTCTGTCCATGATAAATATTAATTAAAGCGTATATAAATCATTCACCTCTAACATCTGATGTAATAATGTCCTAAAATGATTCCATGAATATAATTATAAATTCATTTTAAAGCTTCCGGCCGGCCGTATCATTTTGCAATAAAGATGATTCATGAAGCCTGGTGGAGATAACCATACAAACCGACATCAGGAAGATCAATCCCAGCAGGGAAGGAGTCATCGATCCCGTAGAATGAATTTTAAAAATATCCATTCCGAATATAAAGGCGATTCCGGAAATCTGTCCCATTAAAAGAAGCAAGCCATTCGAGGTCCCTTCCGGCGTTGGACGGGCAATCTCAGCCCCATACTGGAAGCCAATAGGTCCCGCGCTTAAGAGGAAAAATCCCAGGAAAAACGATGACAACATTAAATATAGCATGGTATGCGCATAGGTAATACCGGCCAGCGCAGGTATCGAACCGGCCAATGATAAAATTATGAAGGGCACTCTTCGGCGTTTCTTATCCGAGAGAGTCGGCAAAATGATCGCCCCGATTATTCCGCCCAGGATCATCAGCCCCCCGGCATACCCTGCCTGGTCAATGGAAAAGCCCCTCGGGCGAAGGATATCTTCTATCCAGGTACTCACCGCATTGAAAATTCCCAGGCCGATGAAAAATATAAACATTAACAATAAAAAATTTCGTTTTCTTAATGCCTGTTTCAAGCCGTCAAACATTAATGCTCTTTCTTCAAGTTCGGGGGGACCCGGAGGCGAAGGAGGATATTCATGGGCCAGAATCAGGAATAATATTGCCGCCGTCATCGCCCCTATCCCATACCAGAGGAGCATATGACTGATACTAGTTCGGACAGTAACCAGCGGTGTGACAACCATCCCAAGAAGGATGCCCACATACATCGCAAGGGTTCCGAGACCGGAGGCACTTGCTCTTTCTTCAATTGGAAACCAGCGCGCAGCAACCTTGGTGACAGCATTTAATATAAAAGGCTGTCCGATGGCGATCCCAATCTGGGCGATCAGGACAAGCTTATAATTCGATGATACCAACCCTCTCATTAACCCGAATATCCCGGTTAATAGTGTCCCAATTAATACCGATGTTTTAAATCCGTATGTATCAATCACCCATGAAGCCGGTATGGACATTGCCAGGTAGGCGATCATAAAACTCATGGATAACATTCCGATGCTCATGTCCGAAACCCTGTAATATTCCGCCGCACTCACCGTGATGGGGGCGAACGTAATCCATAACAACTGGTTAAAAATTACCACAATCATAAAAACAGGTAATACCACCCACCGGTATTTGTATATCCGGTATTCAGAATGTTCCATATATTAGTTTCCTTATGTTAGGTTTATTCTTTGTCAATATTCCCGTCAGTTCTTGTCCGTCTTTCTCGGTTTGGAATAACAGGCAGATTCCCGTTATAAAAATGGTGAAAAATCCACCTTGATTATAAAAAGACGGCCTGGATTTTTCATGGAGCCTGTTGAAGTTTTATCTTTCAGGAAAATTTAAAGCATTATGAGGTTATCTGTTATGACCTGTTTGGTTCTTCCTATAAGTTTAATCCTATTCAGGGCCAAAGCGCAGGTTCAAGAGACCTATTGTAACCCTGTCAACCTGGATTATGCCTTTACTCCCATTCCTGATTTTTCACAGGCAGGCCACCACAGGGCCACTGCTGACCCGGTAATCGTATTGTATAAGAATAATTATTTTCTTTTCTCCACTAACCAATGGGGCTACTGGTGGAGTTCCGACATGCTTTCCTGGAAATTCATTCCCAGGAGATTTCTAAGACCCTGGAATAAAGTATATGATGAGCTTTGTGCCCCGGCCGTTTGGACCTCTGCCGATACCCTATTCGTAGTCGGATCTACCTATTCAACCAGTTTCACTATCTGGAGAAGCACTGACCCTTTCAAAGACGATTGGCAGATAGCGGTGGATTCCTCCAGGGCGGCGGCATGGGATCCTGATTATTTCCTCGATGATGACGGTAAACTGTACCTGTATAACGGGTCGAGTAACTTATACCCGATTTATGGCCGCGAGATCAACAGGACAACCTTGCAGCCTATGACACAACCGGAACCGATGATTCGCCTGGATTATCAGGATCACGGCTGGGAACGCTTCGGGGAATATAATGACAATGATTTCCTCAATCCCTTTATCGAAGGGGCATGGATGACGAAACACAACGGTATTTATTACCTTCAGTACGGTGCCCCGGGTACGGAAATTAAAGGCTATGCCGATGGGGTATATACCAGCCGGCATCCCCTGGGGCCATGGACTTATCAGGAACACAATCCTTTCTGTTATAAACCGGAAGGATTTACTACAGGAAGTGGACACGGGTCTACTTATCAGGATGTATACGGTAACTGGTGGCACGTAACAACAAACCGTATTTCAGTTAAAAATACATTTGAACGACGGCTGAGTATCTATCCGGCCGGTTTTGATACGGATAATGTTTTATATGCTAATACGTGTTTCGGGGATTATCCTACTTACCTGCCCCAAGGCACTCAGGAGCACCTGCATGGATGTTTCACAGGCTGGATGTTACTCAACTATGAAAAACCGGTCCAGGTCTCTTCAATTTTGGGCGACCATGCCCCAAATTTAGCCGTCGATGAAGATATACGGACCTATTGGTGCGCTCAATCCGGTGATCCGGGCGAATGGATATCTTCCGACCTCGGTAAACTCAGCACTGTGAGGGCCATCCAGATCAATTATGCCGACCAGGATGTTCCCTATCTCGGGAAGAGAACAGATATCTTTCATCAATATAAAATATGGATGTCTGCAGATGGGAAAAATTGGCAGATCCTTATAGATAAAAGCAAGAATAAAACCGATGTTCCTCATGATTATGTTGAACTTACCAGGCCGGTGAATACCCGTTTTATCAAACTTGAAAATATTCATATGGCCGCAGGAAAATTCGCCGTCAGCGGGTTAAGGGTTTTCGGTAATGCCAATGGGCATCCTCCCGATTCGGTCAGGGGATTTGTCGCACTTCGTCAGCAATCGGATAAAAGAAACGCTTATATGAAATGGTACCCGAATACTGCCGCCTATGCCTATAACCTTTATTATGGCATCGCGCCGGACAAGCTATACACTTCCATCATGATTTATACAAGGAATGAATATTACCTGAAATCGCTGAATCGTAATACGACCTATTATTTTGCCATCGAAGCCATCAACGAATCCGGTATCGGCCCGCGAACTCCCGTGGTTAAAATTGAATAGCCTGAAGCCGGAAGTTAAACAAGAGTGAAACCTCGTAACGGACGGGGTACGAAGCCGGATGTCTGAATTAAATTCCAAATCTCAACCGCCAACTTCCAAATTAAAAACTTTAAAGGGTCTAATAACCTGCTTATTTTATTTCCTGCCAATGTATCGAAGGCTGAAAATTGAATATTGGATATTGAATATTGGATATTGGAAATTGGATATTAAATATTGGATATTGAAATTTACTAATCCAACTTCATTTTTATCCCTAATGAAAATGATCGTGTCATTGGCCAGGTATACGGACTGTCAACCCCGGGCACAAGCACCTGTCCGCCCGATTGATACCTTACTTCAGGATCGGGGCCACTGTATCGTGTAATGACAAACAGGTTATTACCTGCTACGAATACCTTAAATTCCTTAATACCTGCCTTTTTAAAACTTAAATCGTAACTGACCTGAAAATTATCCAGTTTCAGGTAATTGCCTTTTTCTACATAGTGACTGTTAAGGCTTCCTCCGTAATCCTGAAGATAAACCCCTGTCTCCGGGTTCTTTAAGTTTCTTGTTGATTTCGGCAGGTTAAATTCACTGATAAGCTGTGGATGTTCATAAAAGGCCTTATAAAGATTTACAATATCATGCCCGAACATCCCCCTGAAAAATATATTGACTTCCCAGTTCTTATACCTGAGATCACTGGATATTCCGATCGCTGATTTCGGTATTCCGTTTCCAATAATAGTCTGTATGGGCCCATTGTCGCCGATAACATCAAAATTCCAGAAACCGTCCTTGCCAACCCCGTTGGTTTTATAGCCTATGAACTGACCTACCGGTTTTCCGTCTTCTACCTTAATAACAAGTGTGCCGGGATATCTTCCGTTATCCAGGTAATAATAAGGATAATTGCTGGGCCCCAGGTAAGTATAGGGCAGCTTTACAATTTCATTTTTAAAGTACCGGCAGTAATTGATTCCCAGGGAATAAGTGAAAAAAATTGTTTTTACGGCCTTCCAGTTAAAAGAAAATTCGAAGCCTGAATTTTTAAGTTCCCCGTTGTTCGCCCAATAATCAAGGGAAATGCCCGGGTAGGTAGAGCCGAAAAAGTGCTGAAGTATACCCTCTGTTGTATTGGTATAGTAATCCAGACTACCGTAAATTTTTTGGCCCATCAATAAATAATCCAGCCCGAAATTGAATTCCTTTTTGGATTCCCATTTTAAATTCCTGTTTTCATTCTGATCCAGATAATAGGCTGGAATATAATTGCCGTTATAATAGATAGTACCGTAATAAGAAAAAAGATTCTCTGACATATTACTGGCAGGCAGGTTATTACCTGTTTTTCCGAATCCTGCATTTAATTTCAGGCTATTACTATTCCGGCTGCTGACAAATCGCGCTAAATCTATACCAATATTTATACCCGGGAAATAGCCCCATTTATGATTGACTCCAAACCTTGATGAACCGTCATAACTTGAAACGGCGGATAAGAAAAAAGTCTCCTTCCAGGCAAAATCAGCGCTTCCGTAAAAACCAATGATCCGGTTCGAATTTTTGAAACTTTCTATGGTGCCCGTTCCGTCACTGAAATCCTTTGAAGCTCCTAAATTATTATAATTAAAAAAGTCGGTTAGGAAATTCCCGCCTGAAACATGGAAACCCTGGTTGATAAACTCCAGGTAAGAATATCCGATCCTGGTTGAGATTTTCAGTTTATTCCCTTCAATATTATGCCAGGTAAGGTACGGCTCAAATGACTTGGTAAGTGATTGACTAAAATTCTGATCGGCCAAACCTCCCGAGTAGAATCCGCTATAAAAACTGGTTGAGGCAAAATATTTACCGCTCCAGAAATTTCCGTTATTCAGGCCATAGAAAGCGTTGAGATTCAACCCTGTGAATAGTTCATACCTGAGGTTTCCTGAAAATTGATATCGAATGTCTTTTCCGTCATTTAAATTTTCCCTGAGCATCTGCACCGGGTTATAATAATTAAAATATTCCTGGTTGAAATAACCATTCCACAATTTGAAGTCTTCAATATTATAGCCCTGCGGCAGCTCGGTATTTTTGTCGACCCGTACAGGGGCAGTAGGGTTAAAAATGGCAGCCTGGAGAATCGCATCGTCAAACCCATAGCGGGAAACCTTGTAGGTGCCGCCGAAACCAAAGGTCGCGGTCAGTTTATCTTTTAATGCTTTTTGCTGAAAATTAACCAGCCCGTTGATTTGTTTAAAACCGGTATTAATCATAACGCCCTGTACACCCCTGTAATTAACGGAAGTATAATACCGGGAATAATGGTTGGCGCCTGATACGGAAAGGTGGTGTACCTGGGAATATGCCGTTCGTGTAATTTCATCCTGCCAGTTGGTATTGTTCAGCAAATCGGTACCCGGATGATCGGGCAATAAATTATTGAAATTTCTCCATTCATTGACCGTCAATACCTTTTGCTCCCTCATTATATTTTCGACATTAGTATATTCCCGGTATTCAATTTGTGTGCCTTCGCTTCCTTTTTTCGTATGGACAAGGATTACGCCATTGGATCCCTGGATTCCATAAAAAGCGGTTTCAGAACAATTTTTCAGCACTTCAAATGACTCAATATCCTCAGGGTCATAATTCTCAAAGGAGGCGTTCATCATGCCATCTACCACGATCATCGGCCGGGTCGCTCCATTAACAGAATTTAATCCCCTTATACGGATATCAAATTCTTCGTTTGGATTGTTACCGGGTTTAACGATGGATAACCCGGCCATCTTACCCTGGATCAATTGTATCGGATCATTGATGTAACCCTGGTTAAATTCAGTGTTTTTAACCGATTCGGGAAAAAGAGCGTTTTTTGAAATCAGGACAGTGTCTTTTTGCTGATTTTTCAACGAATCTCCAGGCTCTAATGCCCGCGGCAACGACTTTATCGGTAAAGTGGTGAACAGAGTTAATTGCAAGACAAAAGTGCAAACCGAGAAAAGCGGGAGCTTCATATTATTTAAAGAAATCGTACCCATGGCAACGATAATTTAAAGAGCATACTACATCAAATTCGCTGGTAAAAATTGCAGATTATCCTGAGTGCAGTGCGTAGTATATATTATGGGTAAGATAGACAATTCTGCCATAGGAAGTCAGAAAATCACTAATCTGATAACCATTTAAAACCAAACCGTTCCGTTGGCTGAAAATTATAAATCCTCCAAAGGAAAATCAGGCCATCCAGGGTCTTTCTCTTTTCAAGCCGGACCTCAGAACACCCATCAGGGTACTCACGTCTTCTTTTACCTGAAAATCAAACATGCCGAGACAAATGAAATCCGCACCCTTCTCAAATGCATATTTCATTCCTTCTGCAGGTTCAATGGCTCCTGCCGCCAGAATCTTATACGCAATCCAGGGTTCTTTGCGGTCTTTCATGAACTGAACCACTTCATCGGGGTCAGTGCACCAGATGTTATCATTCTGGTTCACTTTGTTCGCCGACCAGTAATTGTCCTGGTGTAGTGTCTTCATCCAGAAATCGGGCTTGATCCCGAAGTCCGTACAGGCTTTTACGGTTTCCAGTTTATGTCCCCCGATTCCGGCCGGGAGATGATTTTTACGGATGAGTTCAAGGCCCTTGGCGATTTCCTCAACTTTACCTTCGGCTACCAGGTCATCGGCAATCTGGCCGTGAACATAACAAGCGGAAGCGCCGTTATCAATCGAAACCTGGATCCCTTCAGTCAGCGTCTTACCTCCGCAATCCGATATAAATTTTATTTTGCCCAATCCCTGTTTCCAGTACTTGTTGATTACCGGGCATAAAAGGGGATTGGTAAGAAAAGCATTGATGCCGAATTTTTCTGCCAGTGTAAATGTTTCGAAAATCTTTTCATCCGTAAAATAAGTTTTAACAAGCTGCGAAACATACAATAAGTCCCTGGCATGGGCCCAGCCGCCGATTACATTACCACCCAGGATCATACGGCTGATTTCCAGATCCCCGATGCTGGCATGGGGCACCTGAAGCTCGTCTCCAATGGCTACGGAAGTATTTACCTCCCCTCCGGTTAGCCTGTCCCTGAGGTTTTTTTCCTCAAAACTTACCCACTTTTTCTGCGTGAATACCGAGGGTAATAAAGATCCGGCGAAAGGGAGCATCGCCAGTCCGCCCAGAATTTCCCTGCGGCTGATCAGGGCATCGGTGTAACCGATCTTTCTCAGGGTTTTCGAACCATGGCTTTTGCCATTTTCCGGATTTGTCTGATTATAATCGCGGTTAAATAGTTTTCGGAATAGTCTGTTTTTCATGGATATTGAATATTTTAAAAAATTATAAGCTGCTAAAAAAATCTCTATCTAAATTTAAAATAAAACCGGTGTAATTAAAATATTTTTAACAATTTTGTCTCAAAATCAGTACTTTATCTGTCCATTTTAAGCGCTTCAACGGAAGCCCGAATTTCAATTTTTCAATTTAGATTCACAATTTAATAAGGAATATTCATATGCAGGAACTAAACAGGTTATCCCGGATCACAAACTGGATAATTGTCCTGGCCGCCATTACATTCAGCCTGATCTATTTCCAGGATATATTAAAGCCATTCATACTGGCTCTCGTTTTCTGGTACCTGATCTCCGATCTCCGGCAGCATCTCGCGAAAATCAAGATTAAAAGCAGGCCTTTACCGGGTTGGTT
Source organism: uncultured Roseivirgaceae bacterium (assembly GCA_964395765.1). GTDB lineage: Bacteria > Bacteroidota > Bacteroidia > Cytophagales > Cyclobacteriaceae > DATDPY01. Next base: position 14,329 of record CAYNCU010000013.1, read on the forward strand.
GCGGACTACCATTGCTTTCTTGATCCTCTTTCTTTTGATTGAAGGAGCCAGTGAAATCCTTACGCGTAATACCAAACAGATCATTAGCAAGATCCCTAATTACAGCGCAGCACAGATCAATTACATTGAAGAATTCGGTCATAAGCTCGGGATCCAGAACCTGGAAAATACTATCCAGGAACAACTGGGGTCTATAAACGTCGGGAAATACCTGACCAATTTTCTGGATTCCCTTACCTCAATGGTTGGGAATATTATCATGATCATCGTTTATATTATTTTCCTGCTGATTGAAGAAGCGGGATTTACCGGGAAACTGCATGAAATTCTGCAAACCAAATCCGACTATAATAACCTCGATAAATTACTGAAACAGATCAATGTAGCCATTAATAAATATGTCACGTTAAAGACCCTGGTAAGCCTGCTTACGGCTGTTCTCAGCTTTTTTGTATTGCTTATCTTTAAGGTTGACTTTCCCTTCCTGTGGGCCTTTATTATTTTCATCCTTAATTTCATTCCTTATATTGGTTCCCTTATCGCCACGGTCCTGCCGGCTTCCTATGCCATATTTCAATTCGGATCCTTTATGTCGTTCGTGTGGGTCTTTATTTCCATTGAGGTCATTCAGATATTAATCGGCAATTATATAGAACCTAAATTCACCGGCCGTTCCCTGAATTTAAGTCCCCTTGCGGTGGTGATTGCCCTTACCTTCTGGGGATCCATCTGGGGAATCCTGGGAATGCTTTTGTCGGTTCCCATCATGTCCATCATTACCATTATCCTGGCGCAATTCCCTGAAACACGTTTCGTGGCGATCCTGCTTTCCGAAACGGGAAATATTGAATCGATGGAAATCGGATCAGGTGATATAAAGGAATAAAGTTTATTCATAATCACCGGCAAAATCCATTACGCATACATTTCTATATAAAGGATGCGGTCCGACCGATACGCCGATTTTATGAAAAGTATCATTTAACAGATTTTTACGATGTCCCCTGGAGGGTACGCCGTCATCAATTAATAGTGAAATGACAATATCACGCGCCGTACTGTTCCCGTAATCAATATTTTCGCCTACGGTTTTAAGCCATTTCCCATAGCGATTGATCCGGTCTGTCATGGTCGATCCGTCACTGCCGTTATGACCTACCTGGCCGGTCTTTTCCTGGTCCCGGGCATGATCTTTGGCGGCAAGAGATAAACCTTTTTCGGGATATAAAATAGGGACCGCTTTGCTTTTCATAAGATCTGAAAGGCAATTATTCAACGCTTTGGTGCCTTCCTGGGTTATAATGGTTATCCTGCCAGGAATATCAAGCTTGTTCCCGTGATAATAATCACGATAGGGTTTAATATACAATTCCGCGTATCGGTGGGGATCACTTCGGAATTTATTTACTTCAAGAATAACATCTTTTTCAACCTGAGAAAGATAATTCGCGTTGCCGGCCGTATTGAGGAGTTTTAGATTCCATCCATCATCCCCCCCGGATTTAACAGGTCGTGAAGCCTGGGCTTTCAAAACAGGCGCCAAAACCTTACAGGCTAAAATTACGGAGATCAACAGGAGGGAAAATATTCTTTTAAACACGGTTCCTTGGATTACATTCTTAATTAAATATTAAAATAATCAAATAATCTTAGTCATAAAAGTTGAAATTCATCAATTATCCTTACCATTTTATGAAATTGAATACGTCCCCACTTGAGAGGACATTAAGGGGTGTGTATATCTATCTTGCAAAATGATTTTTTTATCTTAATGAATTGTTACATTCCTCCGAAAACAATTCCCTCACATCCTCCCTCCAGGGTTTAATACGGAAAGGTCCTTTAAAAAAAGAACAAAAATCTGCGGGGCTATGTGAAAGCCGTTTGGAAAATGTTCTGAAATTCCCTTCATAAAAAGAGGCTTTCTGCCATAACAACTTTTCTTCCGGATCCGTCAACGCGGCATTATAATTGTATTCCTTGAGAATCCGGTAGCTCAGGTAAGCCGGGTTTTCCCTGCCGGGAAGGTTTTGAAAAAAATTTAACTGAGCGGTAACTGCCCGCAAAATATCCGGCGTTAAATTTTGCAGCCGTAGCCGGTAATAATCACTGATATAGCGGATGGAACGATTTATAATAACCACCATGTCAGGGTCATACGGGTTTCCCCTTAACTTATAATAATAAAGGCATTTTAGATAAAAATCGAGGTAAAGCTGTTCCTTCTGCATAGGACATATTCGCTGATCAATCGAGTGAAGCTTTTCAACCAGGTTGTACATCTCTTTTAACCCGATCTCACTGTCATAAAAAATATTATTAACCGGATCCCAGTATTCAATATTTCTATAAAGAAGTTCAAAAAGGTCAAATTCATAAAGATTATCCGACTGGTAAACATATTGACGAATGCTTTCGTCATTATCGACAAATATTTTTTTCAGGAAATAATAATAAGCTCCCTTGGGGGAAGAATTCACTGAAGGAGTTTGTTTCCATCCGGAGCCGCTGTTGTCAGGTTCTGAGGGAATGGATATCATTCTCATAGGGCCATGAAAATAATAATGACCGGAATCATACCAGTCGGCATGGTATCGGTTATTGAAGTTGATATCCGGATAACAGGAAATTTGTGCCCCGTGTCCCGTCGCATAATTAAAAATGAATGCGTACCGGTTCAGGATCAGCGGATAGAAAACAGCTTCATCAGGATAATCCAGGCTGCAGATTAATTCCCAGTCGATCTTATTTTTGAGCATAAACTGATAAGCATAATACTGAATGTCGACGGCTTGTCTTACATAAATATTTTTTAAGGCAGGATTACGGGTATATTCAATCAAGTCCACAATCCCGTATTGCGCCATCCTGAAAATTTCAGGCCAGTTGAATAACAATGGTTCTTTTTGTTCTACTTCGTAATTATGTATCGCTACATAAAAATTCATTACCCATAACTCTGGATTATTCAGCATTCTCAAGGTATTGGTAACCTCTTTTGCCTTAATTAATCCATGTTCAACCCTGCTATTAACCCTATATAACAGCCCTGCGGCTTTACTGTCATTTATCGAGGCAAATTTTCCGGTTACATCCGTGGATAGGTGGTAAGCCAGTTCCCTCATGTCAAATAAAATATTTGAATTGATTTCTTCGGGGCTGAAAATATTGGCCAGTGTAAGAGATAAAACGGCTTTTCTTTCCTTTTTTAAAAGCGGTTCGAGCTTGACAAGTAACAAGCTGTCCTTAAGAAGTATACGAAGAGAATCCCTGCTTAAACTGTCCAGATATTGGAAAGGTGAATCTTTCACCTGGTCGAAAAACATATCCCAGTTTTCTGTAGCGATAACCGTATCAAGGCTGATCTCGTCTTCATTATGTTCCTGCAGGATCCTGATCATCAACTCAGCCCGTCTTTGCTGCAACTTGTAATTATTTTCCTTCGGGCCTTCCACCGAGGCATACCCCTGAACGGAGGCATTCATTATGGAATATTTATTATTTTCAAGGAATTGAATAACCGGCTGCAATAAATCAGGATCTACAATACTGCTGTTGCGATCAAAGTAAATCTCGAATTCTTTTTTAAAGACCTTTCTTTTTGAGGGAATATATCGCCTTGGCCTGATATTATCGTACCCGAAACCTTTCAGACGTTTAAAATCGAATATTCTGTTAATAGGCTGGCAGGTGGACCGGCCTACCTGCGGAAGAAAGGCGTAAGAAGAAACCGGAATTGTATCACAATACACATAGATATCCTTTCTCCGCGGAATATTGATACGGGCACGGTACACCGTTTTCTCCTGGGTATCAATGGATATCCCTGCCAGTATATGCCACTCAACCGGAAATGTGTTGCCGGAATATTTTCCGTAAAGGTATTTTGAGAAATTGATACGTTCCCGGTTAACATAGGTCATAGAATCAATGGAATTATTCCTCATCCTGTCCCATACTATTCTTTCTCCTAAATAATTTTCAAATTGCCGTCGCATGCTATCCCTTATTTTCCGCCTTCCGGCTTTTCCTATTTTCCTGAAACGGGGCTTAGCTTCCCTTCCTTTAAAACCATCCTGTTTATAAAATATTATCTTTCTTATAGAGCCGGGGAAATTTCTGATCCCGTTCGCATTGATCTGTAATAAGGAACCTTTTAATTCGAGGTTATACCTGATGGAACTGTTGAAATAAACGGCATTTTGTTTTGACAGACTTACCGGAAGGAAATACGAAACGGTGGTGGTTTTTGTACCAGCCTGGGCAAGGAGGTTACCGGCAATAAGATTACTTATAATGAAAAGGACGATACGGAACAGGTAGCTCTTTTTTCCGGCTTCAAAAAAATGAGGACTAAGTCCGTTTGGATGCCTTTGACATGCTTGAAAAATCCGCATTTTATTGATATGCTCTTCCTCCACCTATATATTGATATAATCTAATTAATTATTAATATCATCCTATAAACATAGTCTTTTTATACCCGGAGAAAATTAATTTAAATCCATCCCTGATAAAAATTTACCTAATTCCGGAATATTTCAAAAAATAAAACGCAATTAATTGAATTTCAATTATATATAAAATTAAATCCCATTTTTTAGAAGGGTATTTTATGGCGTTTATTCCTTTCGTGTTTTCTATTCCGTAACCTTCCCTACAAGCCTTTCGTTAAAGAACAAAGATTTTGCTCCGGCAAAAAATTTAAACTTATGAGCTTGAAAATCAGGAAGTTAGTTATTTCATTTGGCGTTTTATTTGTTATATCGCTGATAATCGCGGTATTCTTCAGGGGTTCCATATTTGCCTCGGATGTTATTTTAACATACAATAACAAAACATCTACAGTTATTGACAATTTATCGTTCCCGAGTCAGTTGACATTCAGTCCGCTTAGTAAAAATGAAATTGACATGAGTGAAGACCTCAGGGTTGCCAATGCCTACAGGATCTATGACAGCAACAAAATCTTCGGTGAACTGATTGTGGCAGGAAATAATGACTTTTCCCAAAAGGCTGCCTCAAATCTGATGATTTCCCATATTTCGGAAACCTATCCTTTTATTATCCGTGACCGGTATGCCTACGGTGACGCTTCGGATAAGATTTCTTATCGTGAATGGGGGACAGCCCAAAAAAATGGCATAACAGTCAATTACCAGAATTTAATTATTCGGGATAATAATTTAACCTGTTACCTCATTCTTTATTATGACGGGCCTTATGACAAAGACATTAATCACATATTGAAGTCCATCAGTCGTAATTCCTGATAACGGTAATTGTATTTCCAGGCAGCCAGGTTCTGTTATATAGCCTGGCCTCCCCGTTCCCCTGTTCTAATCCTTATGCATTCTTCCATGGGGGTAATGAATATTTTACCATCCCCTACCTGGCCTGTGTCACCGCTCCGGGCAGCATTGATGATAGCATTCAGCGTGATGTCCACAAACGAATCGTTCACCGCGATATCCAACCGGACCTTTGGAATAAGATTAGGGATCTGGATATGACCCCGGTAAACTTCTTCTGAAGTCTGTTGGCCATGCCCTGAAACCCGGGAAACGGTGATTCGTGTAATTTCAGCAGCGATAAGCGCCTCCCGTACCTGGTCAAGCGCATTTTCTCTTATAATTGCAGTTATTAGTTTCATATATTTATCAACTTGGGTTTAACATTCCATAACCATGTTCTCCGTGATACGCGCTATCGAGTCCATGCATTTCACTTTCATTGGATGAACGGATGCCCATTACTTTATTTATGATCCAAAGGAGGATGAGGGTAACAACGGCCGCGTAGGCAATAGCAATTGACACAGCTGTTACCTGTACTCCCAGTTGTTGCCATACGGACCAGCTGCCTCCTGCTGCCGCTGCCGCCTCTTCCATCCAGCTATGGCGGATAAAGAAAGTAAGCGCTATGGCCCCGGCGATACCGCCGACACCGTGAACACCGAAAACATCGAGGCTGTCATCATATCCGAATTTATCTTTAACAGTTACTGCAAAGTAACATAAGGACGAAGCAATAATTCCCAATAATAATGCACCGTAGGGCTGAACTACACCTGCTGCCGGGGTTACCGCCACCAGGCCGGCAAGGACGCCGCTTACAAAGCCCAGGGCGGTTGATCTTCCATGGTGAATACCTTCAATGACAATCCATGAAATGGCTCCTGAGGCAGCAGCTACCTGTGTAGCTGTCAACGCCTGGGCTGTAAGTAAGGAGCTGGAAACGCTGCTTCCGGCGTTAAAACCGAACCAGCCTACCCAGAGTAAACCTCCTCCTATCATCGTCATTACCATATTACTTGGGGAAATAGTGGATGTGGGATAACCTCTCCTTGAACCCAGAAAAAGGGCGGCAACAAGGCCGCTCACTCCGGCGGAAATATGCACCACAGTGCCGCCGGCGAAATCAATGGCCCCCATAGCTCCTATGGTATGTAAAAACCCGTTATCGGACCATACCCAATGACATAGGGGGTTGTAAACAAGAAGGCCCCATAAGGCAATAAACACACAATAAGCCTTAAAATTAACTCTTTCGGCGAAGGCCCCTGCAATCAAAGCCGGAGTTATAATGGCAAACTTGCCCTGGAACATGGAATAGACGTATTCCGGTACACCGGATGGACTCATAATCTTCGAATCAATACCCTTAAGAAGAAAATAATCGTTGCTCCATCCAATCCATCCTCCAAGTATATTCGGGCCGAAACACATGGCATAACCGCAAATCACCCAAAGAATAGAAATAATCCCCATCGCTGCAAAACTATGCATCATGGTCCCCAGGACGTTTTTCGTACGTACGAGACCCCCATAAAACATGGCTAATCCCGGCACCATCATAAGAACAAGGGCAGTTGATGTCAACATCCATGCCGTGGCACCGGTATCAAGTTTAGGACCATCTGCAGCCCAGGCAGTACCCATCCCCATCACCCCAAAAGCCGATGTCGTTAAAAGGATTATTAAAAATTTTTTCTTCATATTAATCATTTTTTGTTGTTTCTATAAAAGATAATATTATCAGGTTCCTCCGGTATTTTATTTATGGCGCTTAAAAATAAAAATAATTTTATCGATTTTAAAAATTAGAATATCGGGATATCGGTTAATTTGTTCATTCATTATATTAAGTTAATGAGTTATTGAGCCCAGATTTGGATATTATCAATCCAGTGGGGTAAAACGATATGGGTAACCGGTATCCTGAAATTTATCTGATCGACAGGCCAATCAGCTTTTTCATGTCTTCAACGCGGTCAGGAGAAAACCAGTGGATCTCCTTATCCTTTTTAAACCAGGTGATTTGGCGTTTTGCATAGTGTCGGGTATTTCGTTTTATTTCGTTTATTGCTGTTTCGCGGCTGGTCTTTCCTTCCAAATATTCAAAAATTTCCGTATATCCTACGGTTTGAAGCGAAACATGATTTTTAAAGGGGGCCAGTTTTTTTACCTCTTCAAGTAAACCCTCTTCCATCATACATTCAGTCCTCCGGTTGATCCTTTCATAAAGCACGGAACGCGGTATTTCCAGGCCTATTTTCAATATATTAAAAGGCCTGGATTTTACCTTGTTACGCCTGACTTCTGAATAAGGTCTACCGGTTTGCTCTATGACCTCCAGAGCCCGGATTATTCTCATCGTATTATGTTTGTCAACTTTTTCATAAAATTCCGGATCTTTAGTTTTCAATTGATTCAACAATTCATTTTCCCCGTGCATTTCCAGCCAGGAAAGAATTTTTTTTCGTATTTCCATATCGATGGCAGGTGAATCTCCTATTCCCTTGCATACCGCATCGATATAAAGGCCTGTTCCTCCTGCTAAAAATATTACAGGGTATTTGTGAAACTTTTCATTTAAAAATGACAATGCATCGGCTTCGAATCTCCCCGCACTATAATAATCAGTAACGCTCAGATGACCAGAAAAATACACCGGGGTGCCCGATGCTTCCGTGTCTTTTGTACGGCATGTTCCAATACTCATCTCCCTGTAAAACTGGCGGGAATCGGCAGAAATCAGGATACTCTTATAATATTTACATAGTTGTATGGCGACATGGGTTTTACCGGATGCAGTAGGCCCCAGAATCACTACCAATAGGCCTTTTTTATTAATCATAACGGCAATTTTGTTGTTCTTAATTATATTTAAATTATTGTATTAATCATGTAAATCTTTGACTTTTTTCACTAAATTTGATAAGTATACCTCATATTTTGTATTGTTTCTTCGTGTAAATGGAGGACATCAACAAAGAATTAGCCCTCATAAACAGGAAAATTTCAAGAGTTCTGGGAGATGATGATAATGATGCATCATCAGTGGCTCCCGGATACCTTTTGATCGATGATAATACTATAATCGATTCCAATCCGGTGGCAGAAGGGTACATTGGCATTAAGAAGCCTGAGCTGATCGGAAAATCATTTACAGAAATCCTGAATAATCCATTGAGCCCCGAATTTAATGCCGGACCCGTTATTGATTTTATCAATGATAAAACCGGCGGGAAAACTTTCAGTTTTGACTGGGTATTCAGAGCTCCTGATGAGGGACTGTCAGAATATACTATAAATATTAGTCGTATAGGGGAACACCATATCGTATTAATTATTCCGGCGCCGGGTGTTGCTGACCATGGAAAAGGAAAAGCGGATGCCGGGGGCCATTTTCCCGGAAATAACGACTTCAGTTCGCAAACTACTATCCTTTTCAGGATGAGCGACCAACGAAATCAATGTTATTATTTCAGCAAGCAATGGCTCAGGTTCACCGGTAAAAAACTAAAAGAAGAATTAAATGAAGGCTGGACAAATCATATCTATGCCGATGATTTTGACAGAGTGATTGAAACCATCAGCCGTGCATTTGATCGGCAGTTAAAATATGAAATTTCCTACCGGCTTGTACGAACGGATAGCGATATCCGGCTGATGTATGAATCGGGGATCCCGTTATATGACATCGACGGAAATTTTATCGGATACCTGTCCGTTTCTGTTGATTTCACAAAGGCCAAAGAAGATCCCGGGGAGGATGTTTTTATTAATGAGCAGACCTTTAAAACACTAGCCGAAAATGCTCCGGTTTTGTTTAAAATGTCCGATGAAAACGGGAAGTTTTTTTACTTCAGCAAACAATGGATTGGATTTACCGGAAGATCATTGAAAGATGAGTCGGGGCAAAAATGGATGAGATTTGTTCACAATGATGATTATAAAACCCTGAAGGAATGCCTTGATGAATCTTTGAGAATCAGGAAAAAATTCGAAATAACATACCGGATCCGTGACAAAGAAGGCATTTACCGTTGGATATTCGATATGGGGATTCCGGTTTTCGGTCACATGGGACAATTTACCGGGTTTATTTCGGCTTCTCTGGATATTACGGAAAATAAAAAAGAAGAAGATAAGAAAAACAGGCAGCTTGCCTTCAGGGAATCCGAAAGCAAGCTGCAGTTGTCCCTTGACAATTCCAATCTGATTGCCCTGTCGGTAAATAAGGCCGGCGAAGTCACCTATTGCAACCGTTACTTCCTTGAATTGACCGGCCTTGAAATTAAAGAAGTGATCGGCGCGGAATTTTACCGGTTTTTTGGCATCAGTGCAGGTTCCGACGGTGATAAAATAACGCTGGAACGATATTTTTTGAATCCCGGTTTTTCTTCCGGCTTTGAAGCTTATACCCAAAACAGCTTCAGGGAAAAATTCATTATCCGATTTAGTTCCGTAATTTTTTTCGGTGAGATCAATGAGCCCGATACCATTACCCTGGTCGGCGAAAATATCACGGAAAGAAAAAAGATCAGAGAAGCACTGGAAAGCTCCAATGCACAATTAAAGGACTTTCTGGACAATGCCAATGACCTGGTACAAATTTTTACACCGGATGGAAATTTTCTGTTTGTGAATAAGATCTGGAAAAACAAACTGGGTTACGACGATAATGAAATACCTACCCTGTCATTCCGGAATACCATTCACCCGGAATTCCTCGAGGCTACTATAAACAAACTCGACGATGTGGCAGCCGGTAAAAGTTCATCAATTTTTGAAACCGACCTGCTTTCAAAATCAGGGCAGCGGATACACGTTTCGGGAAGTATTAACTGCAGCTTTAAAGACGGCAAGGTTAAAGAATTCCGCGCCATTATGTACGATATATCGGATAAAGTACGTGCCGAAAAAGCGCAAAACCTTTATCATAATATCGCCAACCTCACCATTCAGAGCTCCGACCTGAACAGTTTTTTCAGAAGCATTCACAATGAATTGAACAAGATCATTTTTGCTAAAAACCTGTATATTGCCTTGCTTGATCCGACGGGCCGCGAACTGAGCTTTGCTTATATGGTGGATGAAAACCTGAGCAAGGAACCTCTCAATGTAAAAAGGGAATTCGGCAACGGGCTTACGGAATATATAATAGGTACCAGGAAATCTTTTTGCCTGACCGAACCGGAAATCAAAGACCTGGAAGAAAAAAAACTTATCCGGGTGATCGGGAGTATGCCCAAAACATGGCTGGGGGCACCTTTATGGCTGGGAGAAAGGATAATCGGAGTGATCGCTGTTCAGAACTACTCTGAAACAGAAATTTATTCGGCCAATGATCTTGAAATCCTGGAATTCCTGTCAGGGCAAATAGCATTATCCATTGAAAGAAAACAGAATGAAGCACAGATTAAGGATCATGCAGCCAGGCAACAGGCAATATTCGAAAGCACAAGCCACCTCATCTGGTCGGTAGATAAAAACAACCACGTTACTTCCTCCAATAAAAATTATGACATTTTCAGGGAAAATTATATTCCTGCCCCGCTGAAGGAAGATAAAAAATCTTCCGTGAGAGCGGTCGATCCGGAGCAGTATTGGGGAGAAAAATATGCCGTTGCCTTCAATGGAAAAAGCCATCGATTTGAAGCTATGTTCATCAATTTGCATGACCACACTTCTACCTGGAAAGATGTCGTAGTTTATCCGATCATTCCCGATTCGGGCATCGTTGAAGAAGTATCGTGCATAGCACACGATATCACTGAAAAAAAACAATCCGAACTCGCACTGAAAGAAAGTGAAGAAAAATTCAGAGATATTTTTGAATCCTTCCAGGACCTCTACTTCCGATGTGACTTCAGGGGAAATATTATTATGCTCAGCCCCTCTGTAACGGAAATACTGGGCTATTCTCCCGGTGAAGTGATCGGAACCGACATCACTAATTATTACCTGTATACGAAAAAAACCAAGGACCTCCTTCGACAAATTGTAAAAAGAAAAAATGTTAGGAATTTTGAAGCTTCGGTAGTTGCCAAAAACGGTAATATCCTTCAATGTATCTGTAACATACGCCTGGTTTACGATACCAATTTCAAGGCCGTGGCTCTGGAAGGAGTGGCCAGGGATATTACCCAGATCAAAGAAGCCCATTCGGAACTTAAACAGGCTAAAGAGGTTGCCGAAAAATCTTTGAAGGTAAAAGAATCCTTTCTGGCCAATATGAGCCATGAAATACGCACGCCGATGAACGGGATTATCGGTATGATTGATATGCTTGAAAATTCGGGGGTTACGGAAGAACAGAAAAACTATATTCTAACCATTAAAAAATCTTCCGAAACACTCCTGAATATTCTGAATGATATCCTGGATCTTTCAAAAATAGAGGCAGGGAAAATGCAGTTAAGGAAACGGCCCGTACAAATTGTCGACCTTATGGAAAAACTGGTAGCCCTGTTTTCCCAGCAGGCGGCAACCCGGAATATCCACCTTAATTATTCCATTAATGAAAAGGTTCCTGAATACCTGATGATCGACGAAACCCGGATTCTCCAGATCCTTTCCAATCTCACCTCCAATGCCATCAAGTTTACCGAAGGCGGAGGCTCCATCGATATAAACCTGAAAAAGACAAAGGTGCCCGGTAAATCAAATATGTATCGGTGCGCCGTGAGTGATTCGGGGATCGGCATATCCCCCGATAACCTGAAGAAATTATTCACCAGTTTCAGCCAGTTGGATACATCCACCACCAAACCCTATAGTGGAACCGGTCTGGGCCTTGCGATTTCAAAGGAGCTCTGTAAGTTAATGGGCGGTAAAATAAGCGTCTATTCGACCATGGGACTGGGCAGTACCTTCTGGTTTACTTTCCAGGCGGAATCGGCAGAAAAGAAGATGATCATTGATAACAGGGTTTTTGAAAACGACATCCGGATCGAAGGGTATTTTGATAAAGACAAAGTCTCGGTTTTACTGGTAGACGACAACGTGGTGAACAGGCAGGTTGCCTTTGAGATCCTGAAAAAATCCGGTTGCCGGGTCGATATTGCCTCCGATGGCAGGGAAGCCCTTGAACGCGTAAAAAACGGAAATTATGATCTTATTTTTATGGATATCCAGATGCCGGACATGGATGGCGTGACTGCCACTAACAAGATCAAATCGATGTCGCTGAAGAAATTGCCGCCGATCATTGCGATGACGGCCTATTCCATGAAGGAGGACAGGGACCGTTTTATCTCCCAGGGACTCGATGATTACATTGCTAAACCGATCCGCGCCACCGAGCTGATAAACAAAGTTCGTCAATGGGTGAGAGATGAAATTATCGTCCCGCAGGATGAGGATTCAAAATCCGGAGGTAAAGAAATAATTAATCGTAAGATCGTCGAACAATTGGTTAACCTGGGTGGCGCCGATATGGTGGAAACCGTATTTGGCGATTTTATTGATGAAACTAAAGAACAGATCAGGATTTGCTTTGATTCAGCATCGAGGTCGGATTATGGTGAAATACAGAAACAATTACATACCCTGAAAGGGAATTCCGGTACACTGGGAATCGATAAAGTTTCTTCCCTGGCCGCAGAAATTGAATCTAAATTAAAAAAACAGCATTATGAAAGTATTGTTGATGATCTTAATTTTTTAAATTTGGCTTTTGGCGAATTCATGAATCATTATCCTGGACTTTTAAAATAAAATCATAATGGATGACTATAAAAAGATCCTGATTGCTGAAGATAGTTCCGTTATTCAGAAACTAACGAAAAAGATCCTGGAAAATCAAAATTACAGGATCTCATCGGCTAAAAACGGTAAACAGGTACTTGAAATGCTGAACCAGGAAAATTTTGATATCATATTGATGGATATTAACATGCCTGTAATGAACGGACTTGAATGCGCTGAAAAAATCAGGTCTATGGGAGATAAAAACAAAGCTTCAATTCCTATCATTGCGATTACGGGAAATGCCATGAACCTCTCTATGCAGGATTTCAATAAATCAGGAATTAACGATTATCTGCAAAAACCGATTAATTTTGACCAGTTGGTATCTTTGGTGAATCAATATACAAAAAAATAATGCAGGTAAGTTACACGAATCACTTTCTCAATAAACTGGAAGATCTGTATTCTGAAACGCAGTACCAGTTAAGGTATGAAAAGGGAAATTTCAAATCAGGTTACTGTATCCTGAGAAGTCAGAAAATCGCCATAGTGAACAGGTATTATACCCTCGAAGGTAAAATTAACAGCCTTATTGAAATGCTCAGGGAACTGGAAGTGGATCCTGCCCATTTAAGTGAAAAAAATCAAAAACTGTTTTCCGAATTAATTTCCAGCAACTCCAATTGACGATTACTTTTCTCGGCACCGGCACCTCACAGGGTATTCCTGTTATCGGTTGTGATTGTCCTGTATGTACATCCCCCGACCCCAGGGATAACCGCCTTCGTACTTCCGTACATATCCAGTCCGGGAAAATGAGCCTGGTCATTGATACGGGACCGGATTTCAGACAACAGATGCTACGGGAAAAGATACGGAAAATTGATGCCCTGTTATTCACTCACCATCATAAAGATCATGTGGCCGGCCTGGATGATATACGGAGTTTTTATTTCCGCCAGAAAAGTGAAATTCCTGTATTTGCAAACACTCAAACTATTGACCGATTAAAAGCGGAATTTCCTTATGTGTTTAATCCCGGCAATTACGGCGGGGCTCCGAAAATCAACGTGCATGAAATCGGATATGAAATTTTTGATTTCGGAGGGATTTGCATTCAACCTGTTCCGGTGAAGCACGATAGTCTCACCGTTCTGGGTTTCCGTATCGGGGATTTTACCTACCTTACGGACGCCAACTATATTGATAACAGGGCCGCTTCCCTGATTAAAGGAACTGAAATCCTCGTGATCAATGCCCTGCAAAAAGAAAAACACCCCTCCCATTTTACCCTTGAAGAGGCCCTGATCGAAATAAAAAAATTAGACCCTAAAACCGCCTACCTGACCCATATGAGTCACCGCATGGGAATGCACAAAGCCGTTTCAAAAGAACTGCCGAAAAACGTATTTTTGGCCTACGACGGGCTGAAAATCAATGTTTAATTGTGCATAATTCCTATTTTACCTTAAATCGGGTATCCGCCTCCCTAAAGGATTTACTTTCCGGCCGGATGATGGCTGCCTGTTTTTCCCAGCGAAAGAATGAGCTGGTCATGATTTTCACAGCATCCGGCAGCAAGGATTTTACGATTTGTGTGGACCTGAACCCTGCTTTTTCCTGCCTTAGTTTTCCGGAGAATTTTCACCGGGCCAGAATGAACAGTATTGATTTGTTTCCCGAATTAACGGGTAAACCGGTAACACGGATTGAACCATTGAGGTTCGAAAGGGCGTTCCGTATTTTTTTTGAGGACGAACTCAGTCTTCTGTTTAAAATATTCGGCAACCAGGGCAATATTATTCTCTTCCAGGAAGATCGATTGATAAGCCTTTTTAAAAAAAATAAAAAAAAGGATCTCAATACCAGCCTCGAAGCGCTGGCGAAGACCCCGGACCTATCTTATGAAAGTTTTTCGGCAAGCGGGTATAATCCGGGGAAATTCCTGCCTGTCCTGGATAAAAAGATGATGGAATATATTGCAAGGCAAGATTTTAAAACTCTTGCCCCCCATGAAAGATACGAACGACTTCTCGAAACCATTGAATCGCTCGAAAACAATCCGGTATTTTATGTCACAGAAAATATGGGAATTCCGGAATTCAGTCTGTTTCAACCGGAGGAAATTAAATTCAGTCGCTTCGAGGATGTTTTAAAAGCACTTACTTTTTTTTACCGTTCACGTATCCATGCAGCAAGCTTTTATATCGAAAAAAACGCTTTACTCCATTCCCTGGAAAAGGAGATTGAAAAACTGAATAATTATATAAAAAATGCAGAAGAAAAATTGAAATCCCTCACAACGCAGTCGGGTTATAAAAAAATGGCCGATAACATTATGGCAAACCTGCAGGGAATTGATCCGGGATCCGACGAGGTGGTACTTCGGGATATATATACAGGACAAACCATTCAAATACCCTTGAAGAAAAATCTTTCTCCGCAGAAAAATGCAGAAGTGTATTATCGAAAGTCAAAAAACCAGGAAATCGAAATCGGAAAAATTGAGGAAAATATCAAGGCTAAAAAATCAGGCATTAAAAAATTGGAAAATCGTATCAGGGAAATCCATAACATCAGTGAATTGAAGGACTTAAGGAAGTTATCATCCGGGAAAGATCCTGCCGGGAACATTAAAAATCAGATGTTTCCCTTTAAAAAATTCATTTGGATGGACTTCGATATCCTGATCGGTAAAAATTCTGAAAACAACGAACAGCTCACCTTTCAGGCAGGGTACAAAGAGGATCTTTGGTTGCACGCAAAAGATGTCGCCGGGTCTCATGTGCTGATAAAATGGAAGGCGGGCAAAAACTTTCCCCGGCCTGTTATTCAAAAAGCGGCAGAACTGGCTGCTTATTTTTCAAAAAACAGGAATAATTCCCTCTGCCCTGTAATCTATACGCCGAAAAAATTCGTGCGAAAGTTAAAGGGAGGAAGAAAAGGAGAAGTAATTGTTGAGCGGGAAGAGATCATTTTCGTAAAACCGGGTATTTAATAAGTCCCAACCAGTCTCCCGAAGGGGACTCGGATTACTGAAGAAATCCTCAATCAGATATTCATTCAGCATCTCCGGTGGAACACCCTGATGGAAATAGTTAATCTTGCTTAATCCGCGATATTCAACCGGACCGTATTGGTTCTTTGTTTACTGGCGACAGGGGTAGTGCCTGTTGAAACATAGATATCTCCTTTCCTGAGTAATTCTTTTTCCATCAGTACATTTTTGATATCATTGGCGGCGTCATCGGTCGATTCTATTTTTTCATAATAAAAAGCCCTAACGCCCCAGATCAGACCCACCTGGGTTAAAAAATGCTTGCTTCCAGTAAAAATATAAATGTTTGCGTTAGGCCTGTATTTCGATAAGTTCTGTGCGGCATAGCCGGAAACGGTCATGCCGGTGATTACCCTGGCATGTGTATCTCTGGCAAGGATAACGGCGGTAGCCAGCACCCGGTCATGTAAAAAGGTAGGAGAATTTTCGTCCAGTTCGTAATTTTTAAAATATATCCCTTCATAATCTTTTTCAACGCTCCTTATAATTTTAGCCATGCTCCTTACGGCCAGTGTAGGATATTTTCCCGCGGCGGTTTCGGCGCTTAACATGACGGCATCGGCACCATCGAGAATAGCATTAGCGACGTCACTCGCTTCCGCCCGGGTAGGCCGCGGATTCTGTATCATACTTTCAAGCATTTGCGTGGCCACAATTACCGGTTTTGCCGCGGAGTTGCATTTTTTTATGATCATTTTCTGAATCAGGGGCACCCTTTCCATCGGAGTTTCAACGCCAAGGTCACCCCGCGCCACCATCAAGGCATCCGCTTCTGTAATAATTTCATCAATATTAGCGACTGCCTCCGGCTTTTCAATTTTGGCAACAATCCGGGTGGCTTTATTATGACCGAGTATTAATTCTTTAAGTTTTCGGATATCCTGGGCAGTTCTGACAAATGACAGGGCGATCCAATCCACATCATGCTTCAAACCGAATTCCAGGTCAATAAGATCCTTTTCCATTAAGCACGGCATGGAAATGTTGGAATGAGGCAAATTGATTCCTTTTTTTGACTTCAGGATTCCCCCATGCAATACCTGCCCGAATACTTCTTCCTTATTTTTATCAATTACCCTTATTTCAATATTACCGTCGTCGAGTAAAATGATATTCCCTTTATCAACATCCTGAGGGAAATGAGAATAAGAGGTTGATATCCTTTCGGCTGTTCCGGTAATTTTTTTTGTGGTGATGGTTATTTTGGCCCCTACTTTCAGCTGGACCCCATCGTTTTCGACATTTCCGATCCTGATTTTCGGGCCCTGCAGATCCTGCAATATCGTCACCGGAATATCGAGGCTCCTGTTGATTTTCCTGATATGATTGATCACTTCAAGATGATCTTCATGATTCCCATGTGAAAAATTTAAGCGGAATACATTCACTCCCGCCCTGACCAATGCAACCAGTTTGGTATAGGAATTACTGGCCGGTCCGACGGTCGCCACGATCTTGGTTTTGTTAAAATTCTTATCCCTCATAAATTTCAGAATATCAGGTTTTCCTTGGACTTTACCTCATTAGCATTAAAACGGCTGATGTAATCAATTATCGTTATTTCCTTGAGTTTCGAAATTATATCATTTTGTGCCTTAAATTGTCCATTTATTATTAAAAAATAATCAAATTTTTGTAATTCTGGCAACAAATAATTCACTTTATTAACAGACTGATCAACGGATTTGTTTTTTATTAATTTATAGGTCAGATAATCCTTTCCATACTCAAAATTGGAAATCAGTAAAGGGCCGTCTTTAATTAATTCAAGCCGTATATCGGGTTGTTTTACGAGGCGTATTTCAAGCCTCGAATTCAGTTCCCAGGCCAGTTTATATTCCTTGATTGAAGTGATTATCCCATACAATTCGAAATCATAATCTGGATCAATGACAAGGCGGTTTTTACCCATTTCCCAGGTTTTATTTGAAGGTAATTA
>CAYNCU010000014.1:0-31704 GCA_964395765.1 uncultured Roseivirgaceae bacterium
CCCAGGAAGGGTGTTGTAAGAAAAAATGCCACCGCAATATGACCGTACCACCATTGCACCAGGGCATCCTGCACGCCTGCATAAACAGGATAACTCTTAAGGAAAGAAACGGGAAGTTCAATGGAATTCACGATATGCAATACCGCAACCGTAATGAAGGTGGCAATATAAAACCAGATGGCTACATACATATGCCTTTCCCTCCGTATAATGATAGTGCCGATCAGGTTAGTCCCGAAGACGACCCATATGAGCGCTATTGCAATATCAATCGGCCATTCGAGTTCAGCATATTCCTTGGAAGTCGTAATGCCGAAAGGCAGGGTAAGAACAGCGGAAACAATGATCAGTTGCCAGCCTATAAAATGGATCCAGCTTAAAGTATCGCTGTAAAGTCTTGTTTTTAATAATCGCTGTATGGAATAATAGATTCCGGCAAACATGGCATTTCCGACAAAGGCGAAGATGACGGCATTGGTATGCAACGGCCGTATCCTGCTGAAAGTAATGTAGGGGACGCCCATATTAAGCTGAGGGAAGTAAAGTTCGACGGCAATGGTGAGGCCGATGAGCATGCCAATCAGGCCGAAAACTACAGTTGCGATAATAAAGTATTTAACAATTTTATTATCGTATTGAAACTTTTCAAGACTCATATACTTAAAACCGGTTTAGTTCAAGAATTCATGCAAAATACGAGCTTTGTGATTTTTATTTTATGATTAAAATCACATTTTAAAATAACAGGGATCAATGGAAAGTAAGTAAAAAATGATGTAGGAAGCCCCCCGGTTTTTTAACTGTCTTTGCTTTCCGCTTCGAAGATAAGAAGGCTGTGGTATAATTCTCCGGGGCGATGTTCCGGAAATTTGGGACCGGGGCTTGATCTGGGGTTATATACCTTTTATTCAGTTGACGGATTGCCTTGAGGCAAGGGGAAGTGAATGGGAAGGGAATTTCATTATTTCTTTTTTCATATAATCAGGATCAAGCCAGGGAATAAGATGACCGGTATTATTATAAATTTTCATTATTACCCTGGCATTTTTAAGTTTATCTTCTGCATAGTATGCATTTTTTAAAGGGACAAGATCATCGTTAACGCCCTGTATGATCGTTACCGGCATATCTATTTTTCCCCAATTCCCGGTCATTTTTTTCAGCTCAGCTATATGTGTTGTTTTTTCCGCGTTCGCCACTTTCATGGAAGCCGGCATAAGCCAGCGGAAAGGCGGCCATTCCAGGAGATGATTAACCCAGAAGATCCTTTCATGAGACGGATCAACGGCTGCCCCCACAAGCTGAAGGGCTCCGATATCAGCCGGGTCGAGCATGGCCATTTCCACTACAATCGGACCCCCATAGGAGTGACCGACCAGTAAAGGTTTAGCCGGGTTGTTATTCAACTTGAGTAAGGGTAATAAGGCCTCTGCCTGGGAGCGAATCGAGGTAAGCGGTTTACCGAAACCGGAATATCCATAGCCGGGACGATCTACGGAAATCATCCTGTATTTTTTCCGGAGGGTAGTATCATTCAGGAAACCCAGAAAGGCATCGAGGGATCCGGGGGCACCATGGACAAAAATAACGAGCGGCTTTTCAATGCTTCCTACATCGGCGTAACGGATATTGTACCCCTGGTATTTATAATAATTCACACTGACCGGGTCATTGTTTATTTCCAGTTTTTTCAATAGATCTTTATCGCTGATCCTAAAGTCAGAAAGACGCAACAAGGCAAAAATAAAAAGAAAGCCCCACCAGATAAATTGCATTTGATTTATTCAGAAATTGACGATAAAGAATAATCAATAACTGATAAAATTAATTTAAAATATGTTTCGTTTTATAGGATGTCTTGTAAAAATTATGGTGAGGCGTATTAGCGCGTGTGTGAAAGCCTTACTCAATCTCATAAAGATCATAATCTTCCCCGAAACCGTACTTGATCAGATCGATGATATTATAAATCTCCAGCGTTTCGAGATCTTTCAGAACGATATCCGTTTCATTCCGGATTTCCATGATCATGAACCTGACCTTTTCTCCCAGGTTGATCATTTCGTACCGGTGACCGATTCTTAATGTGTCGAAGGATTGAGGCAATTTTTTCCGGGTTAATTCGATCCGACAGGAAAATTACTAAATTTTTTCAGGCGTTGAACGGGATATTGGTTTTTGTTGCTGGTTTTGGGTTTCCTGTTTTCCGCTTTCCCGATTAACAGCAGGTGAATTAATCTTACCGGGATTGCGATTTCCCTTATTGTTTTTTTCATCCAGTAACATTCTCACGGCGGGTGAATCGGTATCGTCGTACTGACCGGAACGAACCGCCCAGATAAAAGCGACCAGGAATCCGGCGGCTACCAACACACTGAATATGATCAGGAGAATTATTACGGCCATGATTTATAAATTTTTGAGTTTAGCTAAAAAATTAACCGTAACGGTTGAAAATACTACCACTGAAATGCTGCTTAACGGCATTAGAACGGCAGCCACCAGAGGCGATAAATGGCCGGTAACGGCAAAACCAAGTCCAACCAGGTTATAAAGAAATGAAATTACAAGACATGCTATTACTATTTTAACAGCTATCCGGGAAAAACCGATCAGATCAGGAAGCAGGGTAAGATTTCGTCCGTCAAGAATGGCATCACTTGCCGGCGTGAAATAATTTAAATCATCGGTAACGGCAATACCGACATCACTTTTTTTCAATGCCCCCGCATCATTTAAACCGTCTCCAAGCATCATTACATTATTTTTTTCTTCCCTGAGCTTTTGAACATACCTCAGTTTTTCGGCAGGGTCCGCCTGAAATTTTAATATGCTCCCTTCGGGAAAAAAAGATTCCAGTTTCATTTTTTCCCCGGAACGATCGCCGGATAGAACACTTAAATTAAATCGTTCGGAAAGCCTTTGAATCGTACCGTTGATATTTTCCCTGTACTCGTTGCTGAAAATAAAAGTGCCTTTAAATTTCCGGTCGATTGAAGCGTAAACCATTGTACTCCCTGCCATATTAATTTCCTCCGGCACCTGATCCTGAATACCTTCCATGAACTTTGCGGAACCGAGCCTGATGTCATGACCGTTAATGACGGTATTTATTCCCTGCCCGGCTATTTCATTGTAGGATTGTATTTCAGGGTTTTCCAGGCATTCCGGACTGCCATATTGCAAAATCATTCTATTCAACGGATAAGTGGAATTAATACAAGCGGTTTTTATCAAAGCCAGTTCCTCCCCGGACAGGGGAACTCCTGTATATTGAACCGGATTGATTTTATTCACGGTAAGCGTTCCGGTTTTATCAAAAACGATATGATTGATTTTTGAGATATTCTCGACGACCTGTGCATTTTTAAGATAAAATCTTTTCTTTCCGAATACCCGCATCGTATTGCCCAGCGTAAACGGCGTCGCAAGGGATAAGGCGCAAGGACAGGCAACGATCAATACAGAAATGAATATGAACCAGGCTTCATTTAAGTCAATAAAAAACCAAACCAATAAGGAAACGACAGCGATCAGGAGAACTGCAGCCGTAAAATATTTGCTTATTAAATTTATTAAATGCTGCAATTCACTATCCTTATCCTTATTAAAGGATTCGTTGTTCCACAATTGAGTAAGGTAACTTTGTGAAACATTCTTTTCGACGCCCAGCCGGATCATTGAACCCACCTGGCGTCCGCCGGCAAATATGAATTCCCCTTTGGATTTCGAAACCGGCAGGGATTCGCCAGTTATAAAACTGTAATCGATATTTGCTTTTTCATCCAGTAAAAGACAGTCGCAAGGCACGATCTCATTGTTCCTGACCTCAATAATATTACCTTTCTTCAGCTCTTTAACAGGTACGGCGGACTTTGTGGTGCCCTCCACACGCGTAACCGCAAGTGGAAAATAGGATTTGTAATCCCGGTCAAATGACAATCCTTCATAGGTAAGACCCTGGATCCATTTCCCGATCAGGAGAAAGAATACCAGGCCGGACAGTGAATCGAAATAACCAGCCCCGCCCTCGAATATTACCTGGTAGATACTGTAAAGGAAAAGCGTTATAATGCCCAGCGATACCGGTACATCAATATTTATATACTTTGCTTTCAATCCTCCCAATGCGGACGTGAAATATACAGTACTGCAATAAAGCACGACGGGAAGGCTTAAAATAACATTCAACCCTATAAAGAAATGCTGAAGCGTAACTTCACTTATTCCTTCAAAACCGAAATACCCGGGAAAACTGAGTAACATAATATTGCCAAAGCAAAAACCGGCCACACCAAGCCGGATCAATAATCCTTTGTTCCTGGTTTTATGGCGCATACGGTTTTCCTGCTCCAGGCTGATGTAGGGTTCATATCCGATGGAGGATAGCAAAACAACCAGGTTTTTAAGCGAGATTTCTACAGGAGAAAAATCAATGGTTAGTTCCTTTCTCGTGAAATTGACCCTTGAATGAATTACCCCACTTTCCAGTTTTGAAAGATTTTCCAGCAACCAGATGCAGGAAGAACAGTGGATAGCGGGAATATAGAAAGATACCTTTGAAATATTTTCATCCTCGTACATGACCAGTGATTTCCGTATTTCCTTGTTATCGAGGAAATCAAATTTTCCGGTGAAATCCGTTTTACGGATGGCCATCCCGGGATTTTTTTCAAGATCATAATAATTGCATAGATCCTTTTGACTGAGGATTTCATAAACCGTCCTGCACCCATTGCAACAAAAATCCTTTCCTTCGAATATCACATGATCTTCCCGGCAAATGTCACCACAGTGATAACAAATAATCTTCTGCTTGCCTTGTTTATCGGTTTCTTTCCGTATTTCCGGGCTGTACATAATTACAAATATCCGACAGAAATATACTTTGAACGGGATTAATGATATGATGCCGGTCATGTTTGCCCTTAAATCATGAAAATCAGGCGGTTTCCCGGTTATTTTATTTTCTATCCGGTGGCGATTCAAAAGTAGAATAAAATTTGGTAGCTAAGGATGTGAAGCGCATTTTTGCAAATTAACATCACATCAACCGTTCTGCGACCTGTACTTTTAACCGGGAAGAATCGCGGATTTTGAATAAGATAAAAATGGCTGAAAAAAAAGCATCATTCAGAAAAGTATTTAAAACCATCATTTGGCCGAGGCGCAAACTTTTATTCCTGGGTTTATTCCTGATTATCATCAACCGGTTATCGGGACTCGTTTTGCCGGGAGCGAGTAAATACCTCATTGACGAAGTGATCGCCAAAGGTGACATACAATTTATGAAATTATTGTTACTCGGGGTGGCAGGAGCGATCCTGGTCCAGTCGGTAACTTCCTATTACCTGACCAGGTTGTTAAGCGTAGAAGCCCAGCATCTGATTTCATCGCTCCGGTCCGAAGTGCAGCAGCATATTATTCAGTTGCCCACCCGATTTTTCGACAATACAAAATCAGGGGAGCTGGTATCCAGGATCATGACCGATGTGGAAGGCGTGAGGAATCTTGTAGGAACAGGACTTGTACAGCTTTTCGGCGGAGTATTGACATCGGTGGTGGCCCTGGTACTTTTGATCAGGATAAGCCCGATGCTTACGATTTACGTTATGGTGCCATTGGTCATATTCGGCCTGGTTTCCCTGAAAGCATTCGGTTTTATAAGGCCGATTTTCAGAGAAAGGGGACAGATCAATGCCGAAGTAACAGGCCGGTTAACAGAATCCCTGAACGGGGTCAGGATTATTAAAGGTTTTAATGCGGAAAAGCAGGAAATAAAGGTCTTTGCCGAAGGTGTTGAAAGGCTTTTCATGAATGTAAGAAAAAGCCTCACTTCCACGAGCCTCGTGACCAGCACTGCCACCTTATTACTTGGATTTGCTACTGTTGGAATTATGGCCATCGGAGGAAAAATGATTATTCACAACCAAATGACCGTGGGTGATTTCTTTGCCTTTACCCTTTACCTTGGATTCATGGTAGCCCCGATCGTTCAGATGAGTAACATAGGCTCCCAGATTACAGAGGCATTCGCGGGTCTTGATCGCACGGAGGAAATAATGAAGGTTGACAGGGAAATAGACGATCCCGCCAGAAACCGGGAGATCGGTGAAATCAAAGGTAATATTGAGTTCAGGGATGTGAGTTTCTCTTATGAAAAAGGGAAAACCGTTTTGCATAATATCAGTTTTCTTGCGCCTACAGGTTCGGTAACGGCACTGGTAGGCAGCTCGGGTTCCGGGAAAACAACAATTGCAGGACTTACCGCCACTTTTCTAAAGCCGGACAGCGGGATTATTTCCATCGATGGAATAAACCTGAATGAAGTGACCCTGAGCAGCTATCGAAGCCAGCTTGGGGTTGTTTTACAGGATGATTTCCTGTTCGAAGGCACCATTCGTGAAAATATTTTATTTCCGCGACCGAATGCAGACGAGGAGCAATTACAATATGCGGTAAAAGCTGCCCATGTTAAGGAATTTACCGATCGTTTTGAGAAAGGACTGGATACGCTGATAGGCGAAAGGGGGATCAAATTATCAGGGGGCCAGCGGCAAAGGGTGGCCATTGCCAGGGCTATTCTTGCCGATCCGAGAATCCTGATACTCGATGAAGCTACCTCAAACCTGGATGCGGAAAGTGAATCTTACATTCAGGAAAGCTTGTTTAACCTTATGAAAGGCCGTACCACTCTGGTGATCGCCCACCGTTTGAGTACTATCCGTAAGGCCAACCAGATCCTTGTTATAGAAAATGGAAATATTGTCGAAAAGGGTAACCATGAAGAACTGGTAAAGCAGGGGGGACGATATTTCCAGTTGTATACCTATCAGGCGAGGATATAAAGCTATTCTCGAAATTCGAAGCTCAACGCTGAACGAGGGAGAGAACCCGGCGAAGGCAACGCTTAATGTTTGATTGCGTTTCCCTGGTTTTTTTAAAATAAGATCACGATCAATTTTACAATGATGGGGAAGGGGAGAAATAATTATGTCATCTGAAAAATTATCCCCGGATTTTATCAAGCAGGTTATTTAATTGCAAGGCCTCTTCACCGGAAATCGAAGCAGTAATATTATCCAATGT
The DNA here is from genome assembly GCA_964395765.1 of uncultured Roseivirgaceae bacterium. Lineage (GTDB taxonomy): Bacteria > Bacteroidota > Bacteroidia > Cytophagales > Cyclobacteriaceae > DATDPY01. The sequence goes on from CAYNCU010000014.1 coordinate 7,090, forward strand.
TTCTATTTTGTTTTCGATTTGATCGAGAAGCTTAATTCCTTTGTCAGAAATGGAAACATCGACCAATCTTTTATCAGTAGGGCGTATTTTTTTGGTAACGAATTGCCTTTGCGACAAGCGATCGACAATACGGCTTGCGTCGGAATTTTTGTCCAGCATGCGTGACCTGATATCGCAGGTTGAAATGCTGTTCGGAAACTGCCCTTTCAGAATCCGCAAAACATTATATTGTTTACCGGTTATACCGAATTGATTAAAAAAATCCTGGTGTTTCGTCAATAGCCAATTGGAAGTGTATACCAGGTTTAGGGCAGTTTTCTGGTATATAGTTCTGAATTCTTTTTGCTGGATTTCCTGTTCGATTTTCATAATTAATAAAAAGGGCCCTTTCGGGCCCTGAAATATCCTAAATTATCCTTGTTTTTGCAACTCAATGTTACTCTCAATTCTGATTTCCGGGCCCACAATCGCTCCGCCGGCTTCCATTAAAACATTCCATTTTAAATTATAGTCGAATCGGTTGATCTTCCCAACCACTTTAAATCCTGCTTTTTCGAAGCCAGAGAAAGGATCTTTTACCGTTCCTTTATAGAATACGTCGAAGGTCACCGGTTTGGTAATATCCCGAATGGTAAGGTTTCCTTTTAGTAGGTATTTTTCGCCTGATTTTTCCAATTTGCCTTTGTAAACCATTTTAGGATATTTTGCCGCATTAAAGAAATCATCGGAACGCAGATGATTATCCCGGTCTTTGTTATTGGTGTCGATAGAATCTACATCAAAAGTTAATTCTACATCCGTGTCATCAAAATCCTCAGAATTGCTCAGGATACTTCCATCGAAATTCCTGAACTGGCCTCTTACATCTGTAATAATCAGGTGCGTAGCATGAAATACCATTTCGGAATGAGCTTTGTCAATAGCCCAGGCTGTCTGGGTCAGGGTTTCAAAATCAGTCATGTTTTTCATATTCATTGTTCTTTAGTTATCAGTTATAATTAACATTACGCGTTATATTAGATATAAACGATGTTTAAACATTAATGTTTAAACATTAATAATTATTTTAAAAAAAGATGGGTTTAATCAGATCAGGTCTCTTCGGATAATGAAGGCTTTCTGGGTAAAAAGCAGCGGTAAAAGCGTTAAAATAAGGATAGAGGCGTAAATAACCAGATCTATATAAATTAGAAACATTATGGAGATGCTGGCCCCGATGGTAAACCAAATCATGATTGATATAAAAACAGCCAGCCAGGCCCATTTTTCCATTTTTCGAAAAGGCGAAAGGGCCACATAAAGTAAAAATATTCCATTTCCCGTAGAGAGCAAGCCGAATCCAAAGAATGACCACCATAATTCCTCTCCAGCGGCCTGTTTCGGTATAAGTCCATAGAATAATGCCAGTATATTTGAATTAATTGACAGATAGAGGTTGTTAAGCCCCATCACGGTTAACAGAATCCCCGTGAGAATTATCAGAATAGCCAAAAATGACAGCCACCAAACCCAAAGTTTCATGATGCCTTGTATTTATCTATGAAAAATATATAAAAGAATTCAATAACGAGCTATAATACCATATTTTATGCGGCCCTTATATTTTATTCGTAATTGCCCAGGAAAGGTTTATAATTTTTGAGATCCGATGCAAATATATTCCTATCGACCGCATAAATGGCTCACCCGAATTGCGGTATAAATCATTCCTTTATTATTTTACCCGTAACTGTTTTATGGCCCGGGAATTTAACTTTTAGAAAGTACAGGCCGGGATATAATTTTTCCAATGGAAGGTGGTAAAAAATGTCATTCGAATTTTTAAATAGTTTATTATAGGATATACGGTTACCTGTTGAGTTAACCAGATCGATCTCGATGGGCCCGGAATAATTATTTTGAATCTGTATGGTAAGGTCCCTTACGGCGGGAACAGGGTAAAATCTTATACCATACTTTATATCAGGGTCATTGATCTCCGTAATGGTCAACACCTGGCTGCTTGCACCCTGACAACCGTCCCGGGATGTCACCGTCAGTAAAACGGTAATATCCATAGATGAATTGATGGTAAATTCAGGATTTTGAAGGTTACTTGTCTGCCCGTCACTCAATTCCCAGTTCCAGCTTACAGCGTTGGTACTCTTATCGGTAAGCAACAATTCGGAGGGAGTATCCTTTAATATTCCCTGAATGTTTGAAACAAAATCAGCTACGGGTGATGCATATTTTACAACTGACACTGGATTAGAAGATGCAACGCAATGCCATTGGTTATCGGTAATATCAACAGAATAGTCTCCGGCCTCGGTGACCGTGATACTCCGGCTGACCTGACCTCCCGGATTCCAAAGGTATTCATCAGCTTCATTGGCAATCAAAGTAACCGAATCGCCTTCGCACAAAGCGGTGGATCCGGATATGGTAATTCCAGGATTTGCCTTTACAATAACATAAACCGTTTGCCTTACACTTTCCAGGGAACTGCCGGCATTGGAAACATAAAATGCCGTATCAGCAATTAAGTTTTTAACGACCAGGCTGTCGCCGGAATAAACCGGGTTTCCGCCTGTTTTATCTGTATACCAATTGAATTTTGATGTATCGGATGCCGTCAGAATTGCATCGGAATTCCAGCAAATCGTATCATTGGGAATTTGAGGTTCGGAGATTTTAAAAACATAATTGTACATGGTATCAGCTGCCGCTGCCGAAGCCAGCAACTGGGATAACGATTTAGCCCCGTGTATGGCAAAGGCTACGGTAACGGAATCATCGGGGTTAATAAGGTAAGGGCCGCTTGCCACGGTATGGCTCACATCGGCTCCACTATCCAGTTCAAAGCCGGCTTTTATTTTTTTAAGTCCGCCGGACATAGACTCAAATTTTTCCTGGTCCGTGAATCCGTCATATACCCCCCATGTATTTCCAGAGAGGGAATTATCATTCTCGATGGCGTAATAATTGGGATTTCCCGAAAGAACCTGTATTCCGCCGTAGTAAGTATTACCGGCATCCAGATTGTAAACATATCCTATCTGATACAGGCTGTCCCAGTCCGCACGGTCTTTTGCCCCCATATCACTCACATCCCAGTCGGCATATAATCCGGCATAAAAATTCTGCAACGGCGTACTTCCCCTGTTCGTAATAACATAACGCATGATAAAATAATTGTTGTTGGGATCTCCCTTCCAGACCAAGGACCGGTACTCTACCAGGACATCCGATTTGGAATCTCCTGCATTATTATCATTGAAACTTCCCGTAATTTCCGTTTGGGAAAGGGTACCCGGCGTAATTTCCTTGATTTTCTGTTCGGAAACAAAATCCTCATCATAACCACTATTGATGGAACGTACACAGTCGGATAGTTTATCTTTCGATGTACCCAGCATAAGTCCCATTTCAAAAAGTATATTTTTGCCGTCGATCCCGAGTCCGAGTCCTTCCTGTTGGTTAGTATCCTGGTAGCCCAGCCGGCCGTTACTGGCCACACTGGATGAAATATTATTTTCCTGTACATTGATATATCCGGGATTCAATAATAGAGAAGCGTACTGGTAATCATAATAACTGCCGTCGGTAAATTCAAACAGCAAGTCAATACTTGAATTTTCAGGAATATCATTCTGAAGACTTACCGTGAATGGGGTTGTGTTGTTCGTCACCGATTGATTGGTATTGATTATTCCTAATACGCTTGTATTTCCCGTCACCGTCAAAAGCGGTGATTCCGAAGTAAGAGTAACGGATAATCCCCCTGTTGATGGCCACAGATAATTTTTAAATTCGCAAACGAGTGTGGCATTTTCGCCGGGTTGAGGGGGTTTACCCTGATCATTCTGCAATTGAAAATCCATTAACCGCATGCCCGGCGGTTGATCGGTCAGTGCTTTTTTTATGTCGAGAAGGCCGACGCCCAGTTTATGCTGTAAACCCGGCGTCGTAATGACAGAATAGATCGTATCATCGGCTGTTACTCTCAGCAATTCACCGATTTGTTCCCCGTTAAAATCAGGGTAGATCGATTTTACCAGGGCAGCAGCGCCCGCGACCATGGGTGAAGAAAAGGACGTTCCCGATCCTGTTTGATAAGCATTGTTATATTCAGCCAACCATATATTGGTTCCGGGAGCAACGATATCTACATTGATCCCAAAATTGGAATACTGGGAACGCTGGTAGTTACTTTCTACTGAACCGACGGAAATAACATTCCGGTAGGAAGCGGGATATTCATCCAGGGAGGATCCCTCATTTCCGGCCGAGGCAACTACCATAACTCCAAGATCCTGTGTCACGACGTCGATATAGTCCTGGTAGATCTGACTTGCATAGGGTCCTCCCCATGAGCAGTTGATGATAGCAGCCCCCATCATTGCGCAATAGAGTACACCCAGAAAAGGTGTCACCGCATAGGAAGTAGCGGTATCCGGCTGGTCATCGGCATAATGTTTGGTAAATAGCAACTTACAATTTTGTGCGATCCCGGCAATGCCGATGCCGTTATTGGTGACAGCCCCGATAATTCCACCGACACCGGTACCATGGGAAAAATCACCACCTTTTGGAATGGAAGGATCGTTATCTTCGTCGTTAGGGTTACTCGAGGAAGCCCCGGCAAAATCCCAGCCCCTCCAATCGTCAACATAACCATTATTGTCATTATCAATCCCGTCAACGGGATCGTTCTTATTGATAAAAAGGTTTCCGGCGATGTCCGGATGATCGATGTCCACGCCTGTATCCGGTATCCCGATCACGATTGTTGAATCGCCGGTGGTCACATCCCAGGCTTCGAAGGCATGGATCATATTCAGGTAATATTGATTGTTAAGAAGCGGGTCGTTCGGGGTCGAATAATTATGATACGCATATACCGGTTCCGCTATGGCGACCATCCCGGAATTATATAAAATATTGATCGCCTCTTCAACCGAAAAGGAAGGGTCAAAATAAATCATCTGGTAAAGACTCAGATCATGGCTGAAAGGTTTATTTCGCCGGGCCCTGGCCTTTTGCAGCATACTTTCGGGAACAACAGACCTTACTTTTTTTATTCCCAGCGGTTTCAGGCTTTCCATGTAATGGGTGTCATAGCGAAGCGCCCCGGAAAAGGCGAGTTTATATTCTGGTTTCATTTCAACCTGGACTATTCCATGGTAGTAGTCCGCGCTTTTTACTGAAGGGGGCATGCTGAAAAAATGATATTTCAGAACCGGCGCTACCTGGGCCCCTGCAGGCAAAGTTATTCCGAGACCTGCCACCAGAAAGAACCATGACGCCAGGTTGAACTTATTCCTCCGTAACAAGTCAAAAATTTTCAAAGGCACGAATAATTAATGACTATTAATATAACTTCAAAAAAATAAAGTATGAAATAATTTCAATCGATTGGTATAAACAGACGATTAATGAATGTTCAGAATTTTTGCCCCGCGGATCCTTCCCGCTTTCATATCTATAAGTGCACGGTTGGCGTCTTTGAAATCATAATCCTGGGTTTCGGGAACAATACCTGCCTTAACGGCAATATCCAGGAAGTTATTGACATCGTTACGGGCGACATTGGCAACACTTTTAATTTCCTTTTCCATCCATAAATGATCCTGATAGCGGATATTCCGGAGCAATTCCTGGTCGACCTTTTCCTTCCTTATTGCATTGATCACCAACCGGCCTCCGGGGGCAAGGCATTCGAGAGATTTTACGATCGGCTTCCAGACCGGTGTGGTATCGATGATCGCATTCAAAAGGACGGGCGGTGTTTCATTGTAATCACCTGACCATGAAGCGCCGAGTTCCCTGGCGAAATCTTTTTCTTTTTTACTCCTGGCAAAAACATAGACTTTGGAATCGGGAAATAAATACTTCGTCAATTTCATCACCAGGTGCGCCGATGCCCCGAAACCGGAAAGGCCCAGGGTCATGCCGTTTTTTATTCCTGAAAGATTTACCGATCGGAAGCCGATGGCTCCGGCACAAAAAAGAGGTGCCGCTTTTTTATCTTCCATCGATGCCGGGATACGATAACAATAATTTTCATCGGCAATCATATATTCGGCATAACCTCCGGGATGATCTCTTCCCGTAGCCCGGAAATCCGCGCAAAGATTTTCAAGCCCGTTTTGACAATATTCGCATTTGCCACAGGATGAATATATCCAGGCCACCCCGACACGGTCATCCACGGTCCACTGTTTTACTCCGACTCCTGTTTTCTTTACGATGCCGACCACCTGGTGCCCGGGGATCATGGGCAGCACAGGAGGAGGTGTGCGTCCTTCAATCTCGTCGAGCTCGGTATGGCACACCCCGCAAACAGATATTTTAATAAGGATCTCCCCTTGACCGGGTTCGGGGGTTTCAACTTCCGTTAATTCCAGGGGTGGGTCGGTTTCACTCACTTCCGTTATTTTATTTATCAACCAGGCTCTCATATCCTTTATCTATCCACCAGTAGGTCAATCAATAATCGATAATTACTTTTTAATAGGATTTAAGCTCGAAGCTCGAAGCTCGATACATAACATACTACATCTAAGCCTGTTTATAATATTCCACTTTCTTTTCTGCGGCAATACCGGTGAGGGAAGAAACTATTTTTTGCCTTTCGGTTTCCGGCATTTGTACAAAACTTCGGGCGTATTTAATTTTTTCAGTAATGAAGTCTTTATTCTCGGCCCCAGTGATCAGCACACTTACCGGGAGGCTCCAGACCCAGTTAAAAACATCTGCCGTTTTAAGTTTTCCCGGAACCACAGGATTTTCGGTTTCCCATACTTTATCGTCCAGTTGATGTTTTTCGGCAAAGAACCGGCCGTCGGCCAGGGTTTTCATGGCCAAAACTCCGTAATTCCGTTTCAGTGCCACGGGAATTACTTCCCTGACAAAGCTTTCATCAAAGGCGGCATCAACCGGGTTCACCGGCATTTGTACCGTTTCAAGCACGTCATTTTCCTGCAGTCGTTCGAGCATCCGGAGATGAGCTTTCGGATTCTGGTGACCCGTAAAGCCGATATGTTTTACCTTGCCCGACTTTTTGGCTTCAATAACGACATCCACTACTCCGTTGGTAAACCTTCCATCCACATCTTCCGGGGTTTGGACGGAATGTATTTGCCAAAGATCAAGATAATCGGCATTCAGCCGGCGGAGGGAACCTTCCAGGTGTTCCCTGGCCGTTTTACCATCCGTTGAATAGGTCTTGGTCATCAGGAAAATAAGATCCCTGTATTTCGGAACCAGGTATTTTCCATACCTTTCCTCACTGGTATGCGGGCCGTAGCTTTCGGCAGTATCAAAAAAGCGGATACCGCCTTCGAGGGCTGCCTCAATGGTTTCCCGCGCATCATTTTCTGTTGTCCAGCCGATATGATAACCTCCCAGACCCAGCATGGTTACATTTTCCCCTGTTTTCCCAAGTTTACGTTTCGGAAGGATATCCCCCAGGCGATCATGATTTACTCCACCGGAGGCACTCGATGTTTCGATGGGTACCATAATAGATGCAGTTAAAAGTGCCAATTGTTTCAGGAACTCACGTCTATAATTTTCCATAATATAAAAAATTGAATTGAGTAAAATCCTTATGAGAAATTGTATCCTGAATTTAATAAAGTAAGCTGATAAATATTACCGTTTTATCATGAATATTGTCAGAATGGAAAAAATTTCAAGACGGCCCAGTAACATATCAAGACTGTAAACCAGTTTGCCGGGAGCGGGGATGGAACTGAAATTGCCTAGTGAGCTTACATGGCCGAATCCCGGGCCTACGTTGCCGATTGTGGTAATGGCACCTGAAAAAGCAGTCAGCAGGTCCACATTCATCAACGAAACCAGGGTGGTGGAAATGAATATGATCAGCAGGTACAGGATGATAAAAATTGTCGTATGATTTTCGACTTGTTCGGAAAGCACACGGTTGTCGATTTTAGTCAGGAAAATGGCTCTGGGATGAAGAATTGACTTCATTTGTTTACCGATCATTTTAAAAAACACAAATACACGGTCGAACTTCATACCACCGGAAGTTGAACCGACACAGGCACACTGGATGGTAAAATACATAAGGATCATATGGGCAAAATAGGGCCAGTTACCCGTATCGATGGTAGCGAAACCTGTTGTCGTACCTACCGAAGCCACCTGGAAGGAGGCATATCGTAATGCCCACGGGAAGGAACCGTAGCCGTCGAAATATAATTTGGCAGCGACTACCAGGGTGCCGACGACCATGAACAATACATAAAAGCGGACAATGCTGGATTTGAAGATATTGAATTTTTTAAAAGTAACGGTATCGAATAGCAGGCCGAAGTGCATGCCGGAGATGACCATAAAGATGATGATGATGATTTCAATCGCCAGGTTATGGTAATAGGCAATGCTGTTATTTTTTGTTGAAAAGCCGCCGGTCGCGATGGTTGAAAACGTGTGATTGATGGCGTCGAACAGTGACATGCCGGCAACGGTGAGCAGGATGGTTTCAAGAACCGTTAATCCGATATAGACAACAGCCAGTATCTGTATCGTTTGCTTGGCCCTGTATTTAAAGTTGTTTTTTGCCAGTTCCGACATTTCCGTATTGAAGAGTACAAGCCGGGTATTCACCGATTCCGGAAGGATAAGCAGGGAGAAAAGAATAATTCCGATCCCTCCGATAAAATGGGTGGAAGAACGCCAGAATAATAATCCCATCGGCAGGGCCTCTACATTGGTAAGTATGCTTGACCCTGTGGTAGTATATCCGGAAACGCTTTCAAACCAGGCATTGACGGGGGTGAATTCCCCGCCCCACATGATGTAGGGAAGCGCGCCGATCAGGCATGTGATCGTCCAGCCGAATACCACAATGGTTAATCCTTCCCGGCTGTTGATATCTGAAACCGGAGGCACAAAGATCAATGGAAAAATCCCGAAAAGAATACAAATAAATAAGCTGTAAAGCAGGGGAACAATGGAGCTTTCGTGATGGAAGAGGGAAATTAAAAGAGCAATGAAAAGGAAAATGGCATTAAAAAGAAGAATGGTACCGATATACCGGATGATGATAAATAACCTCATTATTTTCTTTTTAACCGGTAAACAAGATCCTGAATGGCTTCCTCCAGCTGTTTCAGTTCGTCATGTGTGATTATATCTGCATTGATAGGTCCGTTAGAAATTTTATAATTCTCGACTTTTTGGGTGAGGACAATGATAGGCCGAACGAAAAACTTGTTGATCAAGTAAGTAAAAATTACCGTCATGATCAAAGAAGAAAGAATGGCAACGATACCGGGCATAATGGCCCTTTTGGATTTATCCTTTAACCTTGAAGTTTCCAGGTAAATAATATCCTGGTTATGGACCATGACAGATTTTATGGCTGATTTTACGTCCACGAAAACGGGGTATATCGTATTGGAATACCAGGTCATCTTTGGACCCTGGATCGAATCCAGTCCATTCCCCGAGAAAAAGGATTTATAGCTCTCATAATCAGTCTTTATCCGGTTAAGTAAAATGCGGTCGGTATCGGTATAAATATGCTTTATCGCATCATTATAAGCGAGGTGAAAGGAACTATCTCCCTGGGATACCAGTCCTAAGCCGGATTCCTGATTACCACTGAGATAAAGCAATATCCCGCTATCCTCCCTTTCAAGCGCTTCCAGCATGGAAGTGGCCGATTGCATCATTTTATAATTATTGTCCAGAATGGCATTGACGGTCCTTGAAAGGCTTACAAATTCAAAAATGGTTATGCTCCCGGCAACAAATAACATAAAGGCCAGGACTAAAAAACCGAAAAAAATCTTCCACTTGATGCTTTTAAACATAGGGTCCCTTGTTTCGGAACGAAATTATAAATATTTTAACTCAGATGCATTTAATGATTGTCACAAATTGAAGGTACTTGTTTCACGTATTCACGTATATATACCCAAGGATACGGAAGGTCAATAAAATAAATTACCGTTCAGGGAATAATTAAATATACGGAAATAATTAACTTAATGGAAACATCATGGTTATTCCGTAAATTTTTAACTGTTTAAAATTTTTTAAGGAAATGAGTGAAATAAAACCCAGGATAATATTCTCCTTTGAAAATGGAGATGATCCCATCGTTACGACCGACATTAATATTATAAAAACAATGCGAATAAAACATGATGCCAAGTACCGGTATATCCATGAAATTACGATCGGCACTATCATTACCCTGCCCAATTTTAACAAAGCGGAAGTTACCCATATCCGGACGAATTACTATGATATGGAATATAAAAACGAGGGTATAAATCCTCATGGGCATGGGGAGAAGCATCCGTTTAATTTTGAAGTGATCTATAGATTAAAGTTGTTGGTTTCATAAAGCCCTCAGGTTTCGTAGAATTAATGCCGGTTGGAAAGCCGGATTTTAGGATGTCATCCCGTGATTAAAATTGGCAAGGTTACTTAAAAAGGATCCTGGAATTTACTTTTTAAACCGAAAGATCATAGACCTTATTCAATACTGGTCCTCATTTATAATAAGGAGGTGCTTACGTTTGTTTTACTGCTTGTCGTTGATTTTGTCTTATCATTTCTTGTATATTTTATCATTGCATGGATCTTTAAATCGCCCATCCATTAAATTTTGCAACGGTTAATCAATGAGGATATTTACGTAGTCTGGACCCGGTATATAATTTTTGCGCTTTATGTGGTAGGAATTTCCACCGGGATTCAGATATGGAATCTCGAAAAATATATTTCTCCCCAGGGTGAGGGCAAAACCATACTTGTTCTTAATACCGACCGATGGGTGCTGGAGATTTACAGGGCTATAATCGGCAGCCTCCAGGGTATTGCATGGATGCTGTTGTTATTTTTTGTATTTGCCTTGGTCGCTTACGTGATTATGAAAGGTATGGAAATGAAAAAACAGACTAAACCATAGCTGGAAAAGTAAGATTAGGCTTTTTACGGTCTCAACTCCGAAATAGGAATTTGCTATTTACCGCATGCTTACGTAAATAGTAAAAAAATAAACCCTAAAATTCAAAATGAAGTTCATGAAAAATATTTTGATCTTCTTATTTTTTATTTTTTGCAGTGGGGTCACTAAAGCCCAGGAACAGGTTATCCCCTTATACCAGGGCAAGGCTCCCGGTTCGGAGAGCTGGACATGGCATGAAAAAGAATTCACCCTGGGCAACCAGGGCGCTGTTTTTGTTTATAACGTATCCGAACCTACGCTTACTGTATTCAGGGCTGATAGCAATTCATCAACGGGCACCGCAGTAATTATCTGCCCCGGCGGCGGATTCCAGTTTTTATCCATGAAGAGTGAAGGCATTGAAGTGGCGCAATGGCTGAACAAAAAAGGTATCACCTGTTTTGTTCTTAAATACAGGTTGTCGCATAGCCTGACCGATAATCCCATGCAGGAATTCATGGATAAACATCCCAACACGGATAAATTCAATAAGGACATTGAGCCAATTGTAGCCATGGCCATTGCAGATGGAAAGAAGGCGATTTCCTATGTAAGGGATCATGCCTCCGATTTCAGTATCTCTCCCGATCGCATTGGAATTATCGGCTTCTCCGCGGGAGGGACTGTTTCAACCGGGGTGGCTTATACTTATGATGCGAATAGCAGGCCCGATTTCGTGGCTTCCCTTTATCCTTACGTGGGAAGTTTTGAAAAACCCCCGGTTCCGCAGGACGCGCCACCATTATTTATTTGTGCAGCCACTGACGACAGGTTTGGTTTTAATATGCATTGCATTAAATTATATGAAGATTGGGTCGGTGCAAAAAAATCCGCTGAACTTCATATCTACGCCAAAGGCAACCATGGTTTCGGAATGAACAAAATGAACCTGCCGGTAGATACCTGGATCGACCGATATACGGATTGGATGAAAATGCAGGGATTTTAATCTGCCTTCGCGTTCCGCTAAGGCGAACGAGTAGGTTATTGTATAATTCCCCGGAGCTCTGCTCCGGGGAATTCGGGTCCAGGGCATGTTCCGGGTTAAATATTCTTTATTTATTTCTTCACCGGTTGTATCTCAGGAAATAAACGGGAAAGTGAAAATTATAACGCGCTTTTACCGTCGGATCCCACGCGATTCTTTTCATTTGAAAAGGAAATTATAAAACTAAAATCATATTTTTTACCTTTGTAAAAAGATATGGAAAAGAGGTTTAAAATATTATGGGTATTGGTTCCGGTAGTACTGTTATTATTATCAGGCTGTGCCCCTCAGGCGCAATACAAATCCCATAGAGGAAAGAAGAAGCTGAAATCTTATAATATGCATATGAATGACAATTATAGAAGCCAGAAAAATGATCTTAAAATAATGAAGAAGAAGACGAAAAATCATTGATAGAAAACCTGGCACCTTCCTGTTCATGACACATTGAGGATTTCATTTCTTCCAATTTACCTTCGTGATTTTAGAATGATTTTAAAAATTAAACCCAAGCGATAAAAGGGTCAATTCAAGATACAAACCGTTATACCTGCCACCGCCATAATTTATTTCCAGGGCAGAAACAAAACCTCTTTGATATTCAAATCGAATTGGGGCTAACGATATGAAAGCCCCCGGTATGATTTTCGAAGATTTCTTTCCCGAACTGGATTTGGCAGCCGGACCGTGTCCCCTAAGGATGATCATTCCAAGTGATGCCGCCGGCGCCCAGGTTCCATGCCGTTGAATCCCGGCCGATAACCGTAACATTTCCCCGCTTCCATTTCCCCAGAAAATATTGAAGTCAGATTGGGCAAACCAATTTTTCTCTGAATGGACTCTGAAACCGACACCGGTTGTAAGCCCAGCAAGCGTTTCAGTTTTAGAAACATAAACCATGGCGGATTGCCTGAAATAACCCGATAAAACGGTGTTTTTTTGCGCTAAACCGGTTAATGGAATGAATAAAATAAATGAGATGAAAATAAATTTATTCATAACCACTCTAAAAATAATGGACACATTTCTTCCCGTCAGTCAGGCAGCGACTGGAATAATCCGAATATCCAGTGAGGCTCGAAAGGGAGTAATAAAGGTAATCTATTACATTCCCAGGAATTTTAGCGCCTGGTAAATCAAAAGCACCGGCCAGATAATAGCTTTCAGGAAACCCAGCACTCCCATCCAGAAGCCCGTCGCATGGGAAATGAAATAAATGGCAGCACCGATTAGCCCGAGTCCGTAGACAGCGTTGGATTGCGCACCTCCGCGAATTTGATTTTTCATGAGTGAAAGATTAAAGTTATAATTATACGTATGCTTCAGGTCAGCCTCAGGTAAAACCTTAAAATCTCCGGTACTTCAAATTATAAAATGATCATACAGGGAAGACCGGATAATGCTAAAAAGATCAAAATTAATTTCCGTTGGCTGTCTAAAGTTAAGAATCCTCTTTCAATATTTCAAAATGCCGTAAAGCGTTATGATCGCGACCGTTAGATCGGATTTTTGAATCGGCCGATCTTTTTAATCCACCTGTCCTTTGACCGTGAGCGGATATGAGATACAGGCATTTTCGAGGTTGTTTTAAGGCCATTTATGTTATCCGGCAACAGTAACGACTTTCCTTTGCATTTTTTTATTTATAAATATATGACGCAGCTATAATTTTTTTTAAATAGAAGGATATTTCATTTTGCCTATTTTTTAGCGACTGTCTTTATCTTAAAAGCAATATCCTTTCTTTCCGTTTGTAATTTCGGAATGCTCACAGTCATTTTTCCATTAATCGAAGCAATATTTTCTTCACTGATATATTGCCCGGTCCAGGTATCAAACCAGCGGACTTTATAATTTCCGGAGGGAATACTGATTTCCAGTTTTTTATTGCTGATATCCGGATCAGCATAGCTGCAGGCCCATCCGAATGCGCCATTCAGGGTAAACATCCCATAGGCATCGATGCCCTCGCCTTTAATTTCAGCCGGATGATAAACGAGGTTTGCAAAATTGATATCTTTTACGAATACGGAAAGGTACTCCAGGTTATTCCAGTCCCTTTCGGAAAGAAAAGTAAAGTCCCACCACACAGGTGTCCCTGCCAATCCGTTTGTCAAGGTGGCCCAGAGGGCATTGTGGTAAGCGTCATGGTATTTTATATTGGCAGGTTTGTAATAGGTGAGATCGGCGCCGGCTTCCCCGAATATCGCCGGCTTATTAAATTCATTCCAGAAACGTTGGGCCGCCCAGGCATAATTGTACAGGCAGCTTCGAAGGGTATCATCCGGGTATTTCAGCGGCCACTCCTGCGCTTCATAAAGATGAATATTCGGGACATCCGTTCTTTCATAAAGCGGGGATCTGAATTCATTGTATCCGCCGCTGAAGGAAGCAGTTAAAGGGTGATGATAGGGATCATTTTCCGAGAAATATTGATGCGCTTTTGCCACCCAGTCATAGGCTTCCCGGTGCCTGCCTGCCGCCCAGCCATCGGTGCCGTTCATTTCATTAATCAACTCCCAGATCCCAAGGCTGCGGCTATACCCGAAGCGGGCGATGAGGTAGCGGTATTTTCTTTCCTGGTATTTCCAGGCCAGTGAATCGCTGTATACATCCGTAACGCTAACGATTTTATTTAATGGATTGATATTCCATCGACGTTCCCAGACCGTTTTTGAGAACAGATCGTGGGGCCAGATGCAAAACATTAATTTTATATGGTCTGATTCAAGTATTCCCAGTAGTGAATCAATACGTCCGCATTTTTCCTGGTTATATTTTCCCAGCTCTTCTTCAATCAAGCCGGTACTATCCACAAAGCCCCCATAATTAATATCCCAAAGACCCATCAGGTTGGCTTTATGATCGGCGTAAGTTTTAAATCTTTTCTCATTGTTTCCCCAGGGAGAATACACGGCCACGGCGTACCAGGAAGTGCCGTCGTCGTACGAAAAATAATGCGGGTCGGTTTTCGAAACCCGGATCCATCCATGGTGATCCGAATCGACAACTTTGAAAGAGACTAGATCACTCTGGCCGATACCGCCATTATTTTTTACAAAAACACGGCATGACCACTCTCCGGTTTCCCCGGTTGAGAATCTTATCTTCCATGCATCGGCATGATTATAGTCATCATAGAATCCGTTTACCCGGAGCTTTTTACCCGAGGGCGAAGTAAATTCGGCGTAAACATCAATCTCGTCCGGATTATAGGGATTATGGATAACTACATTTTCCAGGTCAAGCGTTATCTCGAGTTTCTCATACTTTTTAACCGTCCCTGAATTGATTTTTTTAACCGATACAACTGGTGCCACTCCGGATGTATACGATGTTTTCTGAATATATCCTGAAAACAAATAAGTGAAGAACAGGGATGAAAACAGAAGGTTTACGATTGATTTTTTCATAAATAAAAGGATAAAAAATCTTCATTGAGTATTACAAAAGTTCGGTTTAAATATTCCATAAACAATTTAATAATGAGAAAAATCAGATTAATCGTACATTGGAGAAAGAGTTTATCTTATCCGGTAACGGCGATACCTGGTATTAAAAACAATAACCGTAAGGGAATATTTTATTTTTTAACCTAATTTGGCCTTACTTCAACCCGGATATAATTTGACATTACCGCAAGATGATAGCGCATACCAGATAAAACAGGGAAATGAATCTGTGTTTGAAAAAATATTCAGGCAATATTATGCCAGGTTGTGCGGTTATGCAATGAAATTCATTTCTGATAAGGAACAGGCTGAGGAGATCGTACAGGAGCTATTTTATAATCTCTGGGAAAAGCGGGAAAAAGTGGATATCGTCCAATCTATGGAAGCTTATTTATTCCGGTCCGTGAGAAATGCAAGTTTAAATTATCTGAAGCATCAGAAAATCCGGGATCAGTACGCCAAAAAACATAATGATTCTCAACCCTTCCGTGGCGCTTCGGTGCATGAAACACTTGAGTTTCTGGAATTGCAAGAAAGAATTGATGAAGCTATCGAACTTTTACCACCGGAAAGAAAGAAGATTTTCAAGTTAAGCCGGATGGAAGGATATAAATATAAGGAAATCGCCGTCCGGTTGAATATTTCGGTCAAAACGGTTGAAGTACAAATGAGCAAGGCCCTTGAGTTTTTAAGGAGCCACCTCTCCGATTACCTGGTCATATTAATATTAATGGCGATTCATTTAGTATTAATATTTACCAGGCATGGATAAGGTTAAAGGTATTTAAAGTTGTCATAGCATTGAAATGATGGCATGAACGGGTTTAAAGGACATATTGATTATGAGTTGATCGCTAAGTACCTGGCCGGGGAAGCCGGCCCGGAAGAGAAGGATTTTGTCGAAAAATGGATTGGATCCTCTGGGGACAACAGAAAAGAGTTTTCCCGTTTGCAAAAGCTCTGGGCTTCCGCAGATCCTGATGCCGGGATTTCACCCGCTGAAGTCGATACGAATGCGGCATGGAGGAAAGTGAAGAGCCGGATGGAGGCGGGTAAAAAAGGAATAAAAGTTGCCTACGAGGGGAAAATCCCCGGAACCGAAAGCAGAAAGGTTTATTATTATCCTATCCGGACAGCAGCGGCAGTGATCATCGGAATAATCGGTTACCTGCTGATCATTCACCCGTTCGCCGGGAACAAAACGATGGAGATGGCTACTACCGGCAAGATCCTCAGCGAGGTCTTACCGGACAGCAGCCGGGTTACCGTAAACGTTAACTCGAAGCTAACCTATCCCGGGAAATTCAGTCCCGGTAAAAGGGAGATTGAACTGAAAGGAGAAGCATTTTTCGAGGTGAAACATATCGACTCAAGGCCTTTCATTGTCAGGATGAAGGATGCAACGGTCCAGGTGCTGGGAACGGAATTCAACATCCGTGACATTGAGGACGAACCTGATGTAACGGTTACCGTGAAAGAAGGCAGGGTAAAATTTACGGATAAGGATGAAGTATCCTACGTTTACCTTGAATCGGGGGAAGAAGGCATTTTACATAAAAGCTCGGGGATTATTGAAAAAATCAGGAGGGCAGATGAAAACGATTTATTCTGGAAAACCAGGACACTCTTATTCCGTAATACCAGGTTATCCGTGGTATTTAAAACCCTGGAAAAAATCTTTAAGATCCAAATCGATGTGGAAAACAGCAATATACTGAACTGTACACTGACCGGACGTTTCCAGGATGCCACCGCGGAGGAAATCCTGGATAAAATTGCCTTGAGTTTTGATTTTAAAATACAGAAACAGGATAAAGCGTTTACGGTAACCGGCAATGGATGCGAAGCCCGTTAAATATTTTTTAATATTAGCCTGGATTTTTATAATGTATTCTTCCGGGTTTTCCCAGTCTTCCTTATTAAAGAAGCAGGTCACCGTATCCTTTGATAATACTTCCATTGAAAAAATATTGATTAGTCTTTCCAATGAGGCGGGGTTTAACTTTTCCTATAATTCTGATATCATTAATGTAGATACACTCGTCTCCTTTCATGGAGAAAAGGTCACCGTTGAAAGCGTTCTCAGAACCATCCTGCCCGGTGATATTCAATATAAAATTTCGGGAGATTACCTGATCCTTTTGAAGGAACGGGCCAAAAACAGCAGGACGGACAAAAACACGAAGTATGAAATAAAAGGATATATCTATGATTCCCAAACAGGGAATGCCATTGCCAACGTTACTGTTTTTGATGCTACGGGGCTTGAGTCCGCCCTTTCGGACAGCAGCGGTTTCTATGACCTGATTTTAACCAGCAAGTATGAACAGATCAACCTGCACTTCAGTAAACAAAATTTTTCCGATACCCTAATCGTCGTGGAGCCGGCGGATCAATCCATTGACCTGAAGCTCAGGAAACTGCCAGCCGTGCCCAGGAATTCCAGCCTCAATCAGATTCAGCCGATTAAACCGGTACCTGTTGAAAATCTTGAATTTGTTAAAAAAATCGTTTCCCGGGAACAAATACTGCAATCCCAGAATATCGGAAAGGGATTTACCCGGTTCGGCCAGGTATCCGTCTGGCCAAAGGTGGGAACAAACAGGGAAATGTCGGGATATATCGAAAACAGGTTTTCCTTTAACCTTTTGGCAGGCTACGCCCAGGGCGTAAAAGTCGCGGAAGTCGGGGGACTGATAAACATTGA
Organism: uncultured Roseivirgaceae bacterium; assembly: GCA_964395765.1. Taxonomy (GTDB): domain Bacteria; phylum Bacteroidota; class Bacteroidia; order Cytophagales; family Cyclobacteriaceae; genus DATDPY01. The sequence goes on from CAYNCU010000014.1 coordinate 25,212, forward strand.
CAGGAAGAATATTCATGGTTTTCAGTTAGCCGGCCTTGGCAACATTGTCGGCGGGTCGACCCGGGGGATTCAGATCGGGGGGCTGTTCAATAACAACCGGTCTAAAATGAGAGGTCTTCAGATGGCAGGTATTGAAAATGTCTTGCTTGACAGCATCAGGGGAATTCAGGTCAGCGGGATCAGTAATGTGCTGCGAGGCTCTATGGATGGGGTTCAGATTTCAGGGATCAATAATTATACCTCCGAATCAGTGAACGGAGTGCAGATGGCAGGCATATCGAATATTACCCGGAAAGATGTGGACGTGTTACAACTCGCCGGCCTGTTTAACCTGGGAGAAAATGTACGGGGAATCCAGGTTTCGGGAATGCTGAACATAGCAGGGAAGAACGTCAGTGGATGGCAGTTGGCGGGTCTCGTTAACCTTGCCCGTGACACTGTCCGGGGCTTACAGGTTGCCGGCGTGCTTAATAATGCAGAAACCGTTAAGTTAAGTCAGATATCCGGTATCGGAAATATTGCTTCCAACGAGGTAATGGGTGCACAGCTTTCCGGCATTTTCAATTACAGCAAAAAAGTTGACGGCGGCCAGCTCAGCCTGATTAATGTGGCCGATACGGTCGGAGGAATCCCTGTCGGGTTTTTAAGCCTGGTGAAAAAAGGTTATCATAAAATTGAATTGCATTCTGAAGAAGTATTATATGGCAACTTGACTTTTAAGCTGGGTGTCAGGCGGTTCTACAACATCCTGACACTGGGTTTTCGGCCCGCCCGCTTAAGCAAACAGCCCGTTTACGGAATAGGTTACGGCATAGGAAGCCAGGTCGGCCACAAAAGCGTGACCTTGAATTTCGATCTGAAAGGTACCTGGATGATAGAAAACCTGAATTTCAAAAATAATAATATTTCCTACCGGCTCAATTCTCAATTATGCTTCAAAATTACCCGCGGTCTGGGCCTCTTCCTTGGACCCTCTTTGAACCTGCATGTTTCAAACTGGAAAGACCCGGAAACCGGCAATTTTCTTTCGAACCTGGCGCCGGAAAATTTTCTTCTCTTCCAGGCGGTTCCCGGGAAAACAACACGTTACCAGTTTTGGGCCGGAGCGTCAGCAGGACTTAGGTTTTTGTAGTTTTATAAATGACCCATTCCCCCGTTGGATACCGGATTGAACATTATTTGTCCATCATTCGACCTTCCCGCCGGATTGAATCACGAATTTTGATGTTTGAATAATGGCATCTTCCCCAATCGAAAATCCGGCATCGCGAACCGGAAATCATAAATAAAAGCTGGTTGGAAACTTAATCTTCATTTTGCTTCCGAGTTATTTTTTTATCGGCGAGGCATTCCCTTAAGAAAAAATTTTTATTTCACTGATAGGGGTTTCTTTGCCCAGGGTTGTCTTGGGTTTGAAATAAATTTTTAAATACCATGAACAAAAAATTTTTCACCCACAGACAGTTTGGATTATTCAGCGGGTTAATATCAGGCATTATCATCGGCCTGATTCTTACCATAAATTTTGTTTATGCGACCGGCCTTGATTCTGTCAAGCTACACCGGTTGGCGCAGATTTCCTTTATATACCCGCTTGGCACCAACGGCCAGAACGCCATGAACTGTATCAATGGCTTTTCCATTAATGTTCTGGCAGGTATTTCGGGAGGAACCTCCGGATTTGAAACGGGCGGCTTACTTAACATCGACCTGGGGCGAATCAAGGGTTTCCAGGCAGCAGGAATCGGTAATTATGTAAAAGAGACCAGTTCGGGCATGCAGTGCGGGGGATTATTCAATATTTGCGGTAAGACAGTGAGGGGGACCCAATTATCCGGTCTGACAAATGTCGATCTTGACCGGTTAACAGGACTGCAAGGTGCAGGAATGGTAAACCTGACGCTAAAAAATTCAAGAGGAGTAGCTTTGGCCGGCGTTACCAATATCAATCTCGGTTCGCTGAAAGGGGCACAGTTCGGGGGATTGGTCAATCTCACGGTAAAGGAACATACCGGCCTGCAGGTTTCGGGGCTCGTCAGTCTGGCCATTAAAAATTTCAGGGGTCTTCAGGTCGGCGGGCTCGCCAATATCACGGTCAAAGATTTTAAAGGCGTCCAGGCCGGTGGGCTTTTCAACTATTCAGGGAAGCTCCACGGCCTCCAGATCGGCTTCATTAATTATGACGACAGCATTGCCAAAGGATTGCCGATAGGATTTATCAGCATTGTAAAACACGGTTACCTTCGCGTGGAACTGGAAGCCAACGAAACCCTCTACGGTAATATTTCGCTTAAAACGGGTTCATCACACCTTTATAATATCATTGCGGCAGGTTACCGTTACAAGGACAAAATTCCGTATTGGGCTGTTACCTATGGCCTCGGTACCCTGATACCCGTTAATAATTATTTCGGATTTAATGTTGATCTGACGGCAACACACCTGAATGAGAATGCCGTTTGGACCCGTCAACTGAATATGCTGAACAGGTTAAAGCTGGATGCCTTTTTCAAAATCGCAGACGGTGTAGAACTTTACGGGGGGGCGTCCGACAATGTTATGGTTTCAAAGCTAACGGATGAGGAGGGAAAGCCTGTGGGGGGGAGGCTGGTGCCGAATACGGTTTTTTATGAAAATGTTTTTAACAGAACATATTTGAATATTGCCCCGGGGATTAACGGGGGGATCAGGTTTTGATTTAAGGGTTTTCATGCCTTGTTTCTTCTTAGTGCGATTACCGAATTATCCGCCGATTGATACCAATTTGAACCATTGGTTTTTCCTGTCAGGAATCGGGTATAGATATTCTGCACCCGGCTGTCGCGGAGAAACATGCCATGATAATCCAATTGCTCAATCGGTTCAGTGAAAATTTTAGCTTTCGGCACTACATAGGTTTTAATGAAGGCAGAACAGGCTGTCGAACTTACATAAGGGACTGTGCCATCTCCCATGAATTTATCATCAACTTCTTCAAGTTCGACTTTCATTTTAGGGTAGGCTGCAGCGTCGTCAATTTCCAGGTAGGTAACCGTATTATCACCGGTGCCGGCAATGACAATCATATTATTCGAGTGCAAACCGGAAAGATCAGTTTGTATTTGTCTCATTCGGTTTCTGAAGGCAGCGAGTTGCTGAAGTCGTTCTTCAAATAGTTTTACGATATCATCATAAATGTTGGATTGCCAATGCTCTTTTTTAAGCAAGGAATAATTTTTCCGGGAGTTTTTACCTTTCAGGGCGTTCCTATACCAGGGTAATAATTCAAACAGGGAAGGATAGGTTCGAATCACCTTACGAACGTCCTCGTCCCGTCCGAATACTTTATTGAGAAAACTTTTAAAACCCCCATGCCCTACGATCAAATGAACGAGCGCGTAGGGTGAACCGTAAAAAGGCGGTGCGCAAAAAACTACCTTGTCGATATTGTGATCGCCTTTATTCTTCTTTTCTTTTACCGATTGAAGATAACCAAGGAAAACAAGTCCTCCCATGCTGTGAGTAAGAACGCGGAAGGATATTGGCTTCCTGGGGGCTAGTTTTTCGGACAGGTAATCCAGGAAATCAGAAAGATTTCTTCCATTTTCCAGGTTGGATAGACGCCAATCATAACCGAAAAGGTAAACCGGGTTTTCACCGATTTTAGTACCCAGGTTCATGATGCTTTTTTCATAAGGAAGTCGGGCAATATGATTTCGTTCAACAATGCTATTTATGTTTTCGTCGTAAAGAGGGTTCAATTGCAGTTTTTCATCAATATAAGCATCCAATACTTTTGTTCGGATGGATGTTGAAAGCGTATCATACGCATTCCAGACATAAGGGAAATCGAATTTATTTTTATTTACAAGCGCGGTTGCTTCGATCCCGGGAATGAATATAACCGGTTTAATGCTCATAGAATTAAATTATTAAAATGATAAAATCTGAATGGGAACATAAAATTTAAACAAATACCTGTTAAATTCAAATTACAACAAATTTTGTTCATCCTGTTTTTATAGAGCAGATCATGAAAATAAACTCATTCCTGATACCGATCCTTCACATAATACTCCCGGTTTTGATTCTGCTCACGGCAGGATTAAATTATATTCATGCGCAGAATCATTACATCTATCCGCTCAGGTTAAAGGAAGGGAAAAGATACCTGGTTGACAGTGAGGGCAAACCCTTCTTCTGGGAAGGGGAAGCAGCCTGGTCACTGATTGCCGAATTAAACAGGGAAGATGTTGTATATTACCTGGATGACCGTGAACAAAAAGGATTCACTGTACTGCTTGTCAACCTGATTGAGCATAAATTCTCCGAACATGCGCCGGCCGATTATTATAAGGACGCGCCTTTTACCGGGAAGCCTTTTATAACGCCAGGCGAAAAATATTTTAGTTATGCTGATTTCGTAATCCGCGAGGCAGGAAAAAGAGGAATGGCCGTGTTGCTTTGCCCGTTGTACCTCGGTTATCAATACGGGGATGAAGGGTGGGGGAAAGATATTGAAAATGCTTCTCCGGCCGATCTTGAAAGCTGGGGTGAATATGTTGGCAAAAGATATTCGGGATTTAAAAATATCATCTGGTGCATTGGCGGCGACGCCGACCCTTCCCTGCAGAAGGAAAAAGTGCTGGCCTGTGTAAAAGGCATTTTAAAAGAAGATCGAAATCATCTGTTTACTGCCCATAATGCGCCAGAACAATTTGCCATAAGCCCCTGGGAAGGGGAGCGGTGGTTGAGTATAAATGATGTCTATACTTATAGTAAGACGCTATATTCCAAATGCAAAACCGCTTATGACAGGATGCCGGAAATGCCCTATTACCTGATTGAGTCGGCCTATGAAAATGAACATAATTCAACACCCGTTCAATTAAGATCGGAGGCCTGCTGGCCTGTCCTTTGCGGCAGTATGGGATTTGTTTTCGGTAACTGCCCGATTTGGAATTTCAGTTCGGATTCCACCTTCTGCACCTGGACTCCATGGAAGACCCAATTGAATAATTCCGGTTCTGTAAGCATGATGCACCTGCAGCAATTATTCAGGTCCCGGCCCTGGTATGAGCTGATCCCGGATTTCAGTCATCGGATAGTAACCCATGGATACGGTGAATGGGGTAACCCTGATTATGTTACTGCGGCTATTACTGCGGACAGCTCCTGTTTAATAGCTTATATACCTGCAAAAAATGATATTAAGGTTGACCTGACGAAGTTGTCGGGAAATGAAGTTAAATGCTGGTGGTACAATCCAGGATCCGGGAAAGCCGCTGAAATCGGGGTTTTCAAATCCCTGTCCTCACGGGAATTCGATCCTCCGTCCGACGGGGACTGGATATTGGTTATCGATGACAACTCACACCAATACAGCGCTCCCGGCAAGGATACCAATTATTGAAAATCGATTAGAGAATAGTGAAGATAGTACCTATTTATTAATCAAAAGTTTTGTAATAAAGAGAGGTCTAAATACAACCACAGAGGTTATAAAGGAGGCATAGAGGTCACTGAGAAAAAAGTTATTTATCTTTTGAAATACGGATCAGGAACATGAGCTTCCAGCTTATTTTATTATTCTTTTCCGGTGCTTGTTTCCCCATTTATATAATTCTTCAATCAGCGGATTCAATGTTTTTCCGTAAGGCGTAATTTCATATTCAACCGTGATGGGAGAGGTATTGAGTACCGTTCTTGTCACCAGCTCATTCATTTCCAGATCTTTCAGTTCCTTGGAAAGCACCTTGGGTGTAATGCCCTGTATTTCGCGCTGGATCTGTTTGAAACGTTTTTTCCCGAAGGAAACCGAGATCAGGATCTGAAGTTTCCATTTGCCGCTTAAGATATCCAGCGCATCCCTGACCGGGAGAAGTCTTTTGGAACAATCTCCTGCGGAAGGATGATCGGGGCACTTTCGTTTATCAGTCGCTGTAATTTCCATTTTTTTAATTTCAACAAAAGTACGCAAAGATAGCCGACCCAAAGGTAGTTTCCAAAAGTATATCGGTATCCTAAAGGAAATCGTTATCTTTTTGATACCTGGTTATAATATTTTTACAGACCAATATATGGTTAAACTAAAAAATTAAGATCATGTCGGAAAAAATGCAACGTATCGTATGGATAACTTTAATGGCAATACCCTTATTACTTGTCACGATGAGTGCTTTAATGAAAATTACCGGGGCAGAATCGATGGTGAAAGAGCTTACGAAAGCGGGCTACGGAAATTATATTACCTATCTGGGTATTATTGAACTTTCTTCGGTGCTGTTATTTGTTTATCCCCGCACTTATAAAGTAGGCTTCTTACTGCTTTGCGGTTACCTGGGAGGTGCCATGGCCACGGAACTTGCAGGAGGCATGCCACCAGTGGCCGCTGCCCTGCTGACCATGCTATGGATCTCCGTTTTTTTGCGTAACAGGCAGATGTTTTTGAATAAAGTGTATAAAAAATAAATATTTCCCGCAGATTACGCAGATGAGCGCTGATAGAATCCGC